>CAZDDA010000494.1:0-2397 GCA_964504085.1 uncultured Thermotogae bacterium
TGTAGCTTTCTTGCACTCGAAGGTCTCTGTTGTGGATCCCAAGAACTGGACACGCCCGTTAAAGTAGAGTCCGGGAAGGGGAGCCACGATGAGTAAGAGACGAACCTTTACTCCATCGTTCAAAGCGCAGGTGGTATTGGAAGTGCTGGCTGGGGGGGGGAGCCCATGACGAGTCGGAAAAGCGGATCTGTGAACTGGAACGGATGGTCGGGCGACTGGCCATGGAGTTGTAGATTGCAAAAAGCCTCATTGCTGTTGACCTCTCAGCGGAACGGAAACGGGAGTTGGCAACAATGTTAGCCACGCGGGAGAAGACTATCCGGTGAAGAGGGTGCGCGAGGTGCTGGGGTTGCCTCGCAGCAGCTACTACCATGAGAGCCGAAAAGAATCGATGAGCAAGAGCTTTGGGAGGCTATTGAAGCGATTGTGGGGAGTTTCCGACGTATGGGACTCGCCGAGTGATCAGGCAGCGGCGGCGTGCACCCTGCGTTCTCCGCTACTTCAGCGTGAATCCGGTTGATGAGTTGGTTAAGGTCTTGAGACGATGATGGGACATCCGGGGGCTACAGTTCGTGTGTTCAGCGCGCTCTTCTTCGCGACCGCGACTGCCATGCTCGGTCTGGGGATCATCGCTCCGATCCTGCCGCTCTACGCGAAAACGTTCGCGGCGAGCGGGGTTGAGATTGGACTCGTGTTCACCGCGTTCTCAATCTCGCGGGCCCTCCTCGGCCCTTTCGTCGGCCGCTTGTCGGATCACGTCGGGCGCAAGTCTTTGATTCTTGCTGGCCTAGGAATCTATGCTGTGATCTCGGTCCTCTACGTGTCAGCAGACTCCCTGTGGGAGCTCGGGCTTTTCCGCCTCCTGCAGGGCATCGGCTCGGTCATGGTCGGCCCACTTGCTCAGGCCTATGTTGGGGACATGACACCAAGCGGCAAAGAGGGCAGGTACATGAACGCCTTCTATGCCTCGCAATTCTTGGGGATCGGTTTCGGGCCGCTGCTCGGAGGCTTCATCGGCGCTGCGTGGTCCTATGAGTGTGCTTTTCTTGTGATGGGCGGATTGAGCCTGCTCTCGATTTTGTTGGTCGCGATTACCGTACCGGTCGATCACGCGACCAAGGAACGGAAGTTGAAACGGCCTCGCGAGATCGTTCCACTGCGAACGATCCTTGCCAACGACGCCGTAAAGGCAATGTCAATCTACGTTGGGACACGGGGCTTCTGGCGGCAGTCGTTCAACACGTTCTTTCCGCTGTTCGCAGTGGCCGCTCTCGCGGTTGACGAATCGAGAATCGGGTTGGTACTGTCGAGCAACATGCTGGCGGAAGGACTCCTCCAGATTCCCTTCGGGTTCCTGTCTGACCGCTACCCACGGATCCGCCAGATCGTCGTGGGGAGCATCTTCGCCCCGTTCATGATGCTCGCTGTTCCCTTTATGCCGTCAATCTGGGGTGTTGCCGCGCTCACCTTCGTAATGGGGGCGTTTTCTGCCCTCGGCCGTGCGTCGCTTGTCGCCATCCGGACAGAGATCGGGAGGACCCACGGGATGGCGACGCTGGGGGGGTTGCAGGGGAGTTCCTTTGCCATGGGCCAGATGCTGGGGCCGTTGGCGAGCGGCCTTATTGTCGATGCCTTTGGCTTGGTGGCGGTGTTTCCATTCGCAAGTGCTGTGGGCTTCATCGGGACCGGATTGGTCCTCGTCTACGTGCGCCGCTGGCTGAAGCGGGATCCAGACGCGCCGCTGATGGCCCGACTTGAGAGTCTGAGGTCTAGAAAAATGTGATGGAGAGACAGGCAAGCGGGGCACTTGGAAAGCAGCTCACTGGGGTTACGACGGGGCTGGGCAACTCAGTGTCGCGAAAACCGAGATATGTCGACAATTCTAGCCGTATTTTACCTCTAGAGGACTACTTTCAAACTCCACTAGTTGATGCAAAACCGGATTCTCATTACTAAAGGAAGAGCAGCCAACCCGTCCCTTTTACAACTGTATCAGCCGCTAGAAGAGAACGAGGCTCCTTTTGGAGCCTCACATTGTTCAGTGTTGTGGAGGTTGACCTTTGCTCTCGTACGCTCACAATTTGCTAGCTGAGTATAGCGGTGACGTGATCATAACGTGTGGATTCTGTGAATGTCACTGGCTCTCTTAGGGCGAAGCTGTTCAGTCAGCAGCAAAGAGGAGGCATGATGAAAATCGTCTGCACAATCTTCCTGTTACTGATATTAGCAGGATGCACCGCGCCAGTAGTCACACCACCTGTAGTGCCACAGTTGGAGATTGTAGAAGAAGATCAGGGCTGGGTGCAGGTGAGAATAACCGGGATATCCTCACTTGGGTACAGACTTCAGTGGGGGGATGTTGGAACCGCTTATGGAGTATCCGACGTATTTCCCTCG
>CAZDDA010000495.1:0-2397 GCA_964504085.1 uncultured Thermotogae bacterium
GCCCCGGCACCTGCTTTCTGGAGATCGACGGCGAGCTGACGGCGCTCGATCTTGAACCGGGCCAGCTGATCAAGGTCGACAGCGGCCACATCGCGGCGTTCGAGGAGAGCGTGAGATACGACATCCAGTTCCTGAGCATAAGGAACATCTTCCTGGCGGGCGAGGGCCTGGCGCTGGCGACACTGACCGGCCCCGGCCGCGTCTGGCTGCAGCACCAGACGATTCCCGGCCTCGCCGGGCGCCTGATCCCGTTCCTGCCAAAGAAGGACTAGCGGGCCGGTTGCTGTCAAGTAGAATGTGCTTGGAGCTGTTGGACACGGTGGACGTGCACGACCAAGCTGGCGAGCTAGTAGTGCCACTCGCGGAGGGCCGCTTCAACGACGACGCTCAGCTGCCATATGGACTGCTGCGTCAAGACATCAGTCGTGCGATGCAGGACTTCTTGGATTTCATCCAGTTCGTCAACTCCCAGCTGCATCATCGGGACATGAACAGACTGGAGTGCCTGCTAATGCCAGCCAACTTCAGCAGCATTGTAGGTGAGTTCATGGTCACCGGAATCTCGAAGCACTCTGCAGCCATGACGAGGAACCGCTATCACAACGGGCACCCCGATCTCCTGCCGGTCGGCGTCTTCGAGGATGATGGCGTACAGCACTCCGATACTGGCATTGAGGTCAAGGCATCCAGATACAGACAGGGCTGGCAAGGGCACAACCCGGAGAACATATGGCTGCTCGTGTTCACTTTCAGTAGCAGCAGGCGCCGCGATGTTGTGGAAGGACACGTTCTTCGACCATTTCGGTTCATAGAGGTGCTTGGTTCCAAACTCGGAGAGGACGATTGGTCCTATGCGGGACGGTCTTCCACTAGCCGCAGGACGATCACGGCGTCAGTGCGTAAGAGCGGATACAGGAAGATGAAGCGCAACTGGGTGTACCGCGCTGCAGGCGTCGAGCACTAGGGTCACTCGAATAGCCTGACCGGGAGTCTCGCCAGTTTGGGAACTGCAGTCTTGGCGGTGCCGTAGTAGTCTGAGAGGCGCTCGATACCGGCAACACTGTAGCCAACGGCGATTCCGGCAGCCACCGTGGAACCTGCCCCCATGAAGGGATCCAAGACAACACCAGTTCCCAAGGGGAGTGCTGCTCGCACTATCGTGCGCATGAAGGACTGCGGCTTTAGGCTGGGGTGATCGGCAATTGCCCTCTCGGCCTTCGGCGTGCGCTCGCTAGGGATCACATCCCTGAGCTGGCTACCATTCACTGAGCGCCTAAGTCCACCAGTACCGTAGCGCGCGAGGCAATCACTGACTTTCATGCCGTTGGGTATCGGTTTCCTGAAGCTCCCCCAAGGCTCAAACGCACTCCTTGGCAGAGTGCACACGTCACTGTATTCCTTCTCAGAGTTCTTGGGTCTATCGCCCCCCCTAAGCGTCATCACCAACCTGACGAACTCGCCTCGATACTCGAAGCCCGCCCGGACCAAGGCTGTGTAAACGACCTGCGACAGAAAGCTATTGCACGCGATGATCAGATGACCGCCAGGGCGCATCACGCGCAACGCCAAACGTCCCCAATAGTAGAAGTACTCGTCTATCCGCATGCGATCCGCCAACGTCAAGGCGGTGAAACGGGGAAGAGGCATTCTCCTACTTCCGTCGAAGTTGGGTGGGATCCGCCAGATGCCGCCTTGCCCACTGCTTCGCTTTGCCAACTGGTCGACATCGTACTCCTTGATGCCGTAAGGCGGATCAGTGACTATGGCGTGCAGGGAGCCTTGCTCCATGCAGCCTAGCAAGCTGCAGCAATCACCTTCTATCAACAGCCCTGAGTCGTAGGACTGAGTCTCTAGTCCTAGGTCATCACAGAGAGTCGAGAGCTGCTTCATCGGCTGATCTGTACTCATAGGCGAATCACAGTATCAGACTTCCTCATCCTCCACTGCCCTATAGGCCGGGTTGGCGTTCAAGGCGGATGGAGGCTTGGCTGCTGCCTCGCTTGGCATCACACGAGCAGTTAGGCTACGTTGTGTCGGGAAGAGGCTCTCCGGTCCGGAGGCTCTTGACCGCCTTCATTAGCTTGACCACAGCTGCGGCGTCCAGTTCATCGCCTTGGAATTCGCACCGATACAGACCCTGCAGGTTTGATGGAACTTCCAGGCGCGTGTCCCAGACTAGAACCACGTTCTGGTCGTACAGCACGAATGCTGCGCCAATCTCAATCAGTACATTCTCGTTTAGCAGGTACTGACCGTCACTGTCGCGCTTGTCTTCATCTGCGGAGACGGCAATGATGCCGTAGCCGCAGCGCCGCATGCCATTCATGACCTTGAGCGGGACCGGGACCGCTGTTGTCTCCTCTTCCTCTGCTATTTCTGTCGGCAAGTCTGCGACTT
>CAZDDA010000496.1:0-2388 GCA_964504085.1 uncultured Thermotogae bacterium
ATGCCGGAGGAGCTTACGTAGACAAAGCGCTTCGCGGATCCCTTGACTGCTTCGAGCAGGTTGAGTGTACCTATGGCATTCACATTTGCAGTCAACCGGGCCTTCTCCTCGTCCTCCGCGCCTAGCACGGTGACTGCAGCCGCATGAATCACTGTATCAACCTTCTCCTTGAGGAAGAGCGTCCGCACTGAATCAAAATCACTGATGTCGCAAATCGAGGTTTCGACAACGCCATTCGCGTCTCCACCAAGGAGCGTTTTCTCCTTGTTGCTAAAATCCGCGATGTCCACGGCAAGAACCTCATGCCCTTGTGAAAGACATTGGACCACTAAATGGGCACCTAGAAAACCGGTGGCTCCAGTGACAGCTACACGCACTTGAACCTCCTTTTCTGCAAGTTTGGCCAATTTCGAGAGTTCCGGAAGATGGACCAAAGACAGCCGTAGCACAACGTGCACTGGGCCAAGAAAAAGATGCTGGAGTGCAATTCTGGAAGTATTCTAATCATTCGGAACTCCCTGTACTACGTACCCCTTTGCATCTATTGTCCTCTTGCTGTCTGACATACCCAACTTCATTTTGTGTCAACATTCTTCCAAGGATGTTGTAAGCTCAGAGGCCACCTTCCCTACCTGTTCTTCTTCCATCTCGGGGGACACCGGCAAGCTCATCATGTTCCTTGCCATGCCCTCAGCAATCGGGAAGCCGCCGTATTGGTATCCCAAGTGAGCAAGTGCAGGCTGAAGGTGTACAGGCGGCGTGTAGTGCACGCGTACTTCAATACCGCGTTCTCTCAATCTTTCGTATACACAATTCCTCGCAGGAGTCTCGATTACATAACCGCGGTATGCCGGAACGAGATTGGTCGCTTTTTGACAAGGTGGCAATGCTACGGGAAGGTCCTCTAGCAATTCGCGATATTGTGCTGCGATCTCCTGCCTCCTTTTCAACGCATCACCGTAGTACCTCAGTTTTACACCCAATATTCCTGCCTGCAGAGCTCCAAGGTTACTGTTCATTCCGAGTTCTACACACAGTTGTCTAGCCACTCCGAACTCTTCGAGAATTGCATCTCCTTCGCGCAACCGGCGCTGTCCGAAATGACCTAAAGCACGCACCTTGTTCGCTACGGTAGGCGAGTCGGTGAGAACCATCCCTGCTCCTGGAGCCCATGAAGAGAGCACCTTACCCGCGGTGAAACTGCAGACTGCAATGTCCCCCCACTCACCTGCGCGCCGCCCTTCATAGGTGGCTCCAACTGCCACAGCGATATCTTCCATCAGGACGAGGCTATGCTTCTTGGCAATCTCCCAAAGTGCATCGATCTTACAGGGGATTCCGTAGCCGTGCTGTGCATGGATTACCCGAGTACGGGGAGTAATTGCCTCCTCCACATGTCCCGGATCGATGTTGAAGGTCTCCTTTTCGATATCAACCAGCACAGGTATCCCGCCACCACGGATGATCGCAAGCGGCACTGAACAACAGCTATTTGCTACCGTGATTACCTCGTCTCCCGAGGAAAGACCCACTGCCTGCAAAGAAAGGGATATCGCATCACTCCCTGAGCCTACTGAAACCGCGTGCTTTCTCCTGCAGTAGTGGGCGAAATCCGTCTCAAATTGCGCAACATATTTCCCGTTTTCCACATCCCCTTCGTGCACGACAAACGCAATGACCTCATCAAATTCATCCCTGTGTGCTTGATATTGAGCGCCCTCGTTCGTCCAAGGAATCCTGAAGGCCGTCACTTCAATCCTCCCGCACCAAGACCGGACAAGATCTTACTATTCAGGTTCAAGGTAGTGCCCGCGTGGATTGCCCGTAACCGTTTTGCTCCCTTTTCCGTAGGTGGCGATAGCCTTGTATGACAGCAAGCAGGGTACAGCTCTACCCCCACTCTGCAGGGGGGTACATTCTTCCGTATTGCCGCGGTTGACAGGCGGCCCTTGCAGACATGTTTGGATACGAACGTGAAAAACAAACAGGCACGCGAAAGCCACTGTTGAGAAGCAGGCTCCCGTTCACGATGATTTAGCATAATCATTCCACCATGTGGCATGCTGTTGCAAAATCATTCTAGCAGCCCGCGCGCAAATTATCAAGTGACCGCATTGCCTCACCCCAAAAGCACACGACATGGGATCGTTGCCTCAGCTAAGAAAAGTACTCGAAACGGGAGGCGAGGCTACGGGGTAACTCGTTCCCGGAAACACTAAGGAGCGAGGAGACGTCGATGGGGTTAACGATGAAGGAAAAGCTAAGGAGTAACCCGCCAGATGGCGGATGAGTACAAACAAGCGACAAAGAGACAGAAGGGCAAGATTCTTGACATACTGACCGCTCTGACGGGCTACACGATCTTTCGTACGCCGCGTGGGGGCTACG
>CAZDDA010000497.1:0-2379 GCA_964504085.1 uncultured Thermotogae bacterium
GAACGAAATCGTCGCACTGTTGACAGACCGCCAGGCATTCCTAGACAGTGTTGTCATCAGCGGCGGCGAACCGACGATTCAGTCCGACCTACTTCGATTCACCGAGCAGATCAAGAGCCTCGGCTTCCTCGTCAAGCTCGATACCAATGGCACCCGACCGAAAGTTCTCGAGGCGTTGCTGGAGGCGCGCCTCCTCGATTATGTGGCGATGGATCTCAAAGGTCCGGCGACGAGGTATGATGAGTTGGCCGGCGTACCGGTCGAGATCGATACAATCAAGCGAGCGATTCGCCTCATCGTTGAGCGGGCTCCCGATTACGAATTTCGCACCACCGTGGCGCCTACGATGACCGCGGAAGACATCGAACAGGCCATCACATGGATTGCCGGGGCGAAGCGCTACATCCTGCAGCGGTTTGTTCTTCCAGAAGGCAAACGCCTTGTCGATAGAAGCTGGGCGGGAAAAGACGCCCTGTCCGAAGAAGAACTTCATACCGTGTGGGAGAGGATCAAGCCGAACTTTGGCGACGGCGGAGTGCGTTGAGCTACGAAGTCGGAAGCAAGTGATGCGCCCTGTTTCTGCAACGTGACAGGGACTCCCCTTCTTCTTGGGACGAGCCCCGCCGTCAACTCAATTGGGACACGAGGCGGCTCACCAAGCGCGTGTCAGCGCCGGTCATTTCGGGTCGATGTTCACAGCAGATTCGCATACACAATGAATACACAGCATAAGAGCAGAAGGTCAATGGGATTGCGAATTTTCTCCAGCTTACTCTCTCGTTTCGGTTGCTGTAATCGCTTTGCCGCATTTTCGTTGATTTCTTCTATTGTGTAGGGGGTCTCCCATTACCGCTTGTGTACAAACCCGCGATCATCAATCTCACAGCTGCATTGCCTAATCCGAACTCCCCTACCACTGCGTAGATCTCCCACCCTTTTTCGCATGAGGACTCACGTCCATTGCCGTCGCCAGTGTCCCGCATCCTGTCTTGAACTTACTGACGCGCTCGTGCACTTGCAGGACCCCGCCACAAGTATCAGTAGGAACCATCTGCAGCCTAGCTTGCTAACGTCTCACCTTGGGGTCGAGCGCATCCCGTAGACCATCTCCAAGAAGGTTAATGCCAAGAACAGACAGCATGATCATCAACCCCGGAAACGTGATCATCCACCAGGCCATTCGGATGTACCGACGCCCCTCACTGAGCATTGCCCCCCATTCCGGTGTTGGTGGCTGAGCACCCATTCCTAGGAAGCTTAGTGCTGCTGCGATCAGTATCGCATTGGCAACTTCGAGAGTTGACACGACAATAAACGGAGCGACGACATTCGGTAGAATATGTCGAAACATGATAAGCCATCTGTTGCATCCCACAGCTCTTGCAGCCTCAACGAAGGTGTTCTCCTTGGCGGAAATGACCGAGCCCCTCACCAACCGCACGTACATTGGGATATCACTGATGCCTACAGCAAGCATGACATTCCTAAGACTAGGGCCCAGAATCACCATGATGACAAGCGCCAACAGGATGCCTGGGAACGCCAGCATGATATCCATGAAGCGCATTGTTAGAAGATCGATGATCCCGCCGGAGTACCCCGAAATGAGGCCGACAACCAGACCTATACTTCCTCCGAGCCCCACGGCAACAAGTCCTATGACAAGAGAGATGCGTGTGCCGAAGATCACGCGAGTGGCTATGTCACGACCAAGATCATCCGTGCCCATAAGATGATGGGTGCTTGGGCGCTCCAGTGCTTCCCTCGGAGAGATTCCTATAGGATCGTAGGGAGATATCAAGGAACTGAATAGTGTGAGAAGAATCAGGCAACCTAGAATTGACATGCCCACCAATGCGCTAGGGCTCTTTAGAAGGCGCCTTACGGCTATTCGGGCAGGCGATTCGATGGCTCCACGTTTCATGTGCGTGTACGCATTTCGGCTCATGGATAGTTGATCCGTGGGTCAAGCAGCGAGTACGATAGATCAACCAGAAGATTCACGGCCACGTAGCTCACAGAGGTTACTAGAACGATTCCTTGGACCAGAGGGATATCGTGGACCCTTATGGCATCCACCAGCATCCTTCCGAGCCCTTCACGACCGAAAACGCTCTCGACCACCACTGCACCGGAGAGGAGTCTTCCAAACTGGACTCCCACTACAGTGACAACCGGGATAAGGGCGTTCTTGAGGGCATGTCGATACAGGACCACTCTCTCGCGGAGGCCCTTGGCTCTTGCAGTAAGTACGTAGTCTTGCCTAAGGACCTCTAGCATACCCGACCGAACTAGACGAGCGACCATCCCGGCAGAACCAAAACCAAGAGCCACTGCAGGGAGAATCAGCCGGCCGATCCCCCCGGTGCCGACAATCGG
>CAZDDA010000498.1:0-2366 GCA_964504085.1 uncultured Thermotogae bacterium
GGATGTCGTACTCGCCGCCGTGAGCCGCAACATGTCGAAGAGTCTCCCATGCAGTGAGCTGCTCATCTGTGATCACGCCTCGTTGTGCGAGCACATGCAGGGCCGTGCGGGAATTGCGCCCCTTCACAGAGCGGAAGAATCCCTCGACGCGGCTCCTGATAGGACTTGATTCAAGATGGACCGCGAGAATGCGCTCAATCGCTGCCACGGCATCCAATGTCTCATCGCTTGCGCCACCCAGATCGGAGAAGTCGAGAGCAACGATCCCCTCGATTGCGACGCAACGGGCCAAAGCTGCCTCCTCCAGCGTTCCTGCTTCCGCTCGAAGAGCCTTCCTAACGAGGACCGATAGAGGGTGGTATCGCCCATCGCGATTGCCGGACACATGAGAGTAGTAGTCGCAGAAGATTGCGCCGAGAACCGCAGCAGAGTCACGGATGGAGATGTGGTAGGGGGGCATCGCTGACGCTAATACTACATCCCGCCCTCGACTGTGGATGACAACTCCTTCGGCATCGTTCTGGCGGAAGCGGACTATGTCCGCGCGAAGAGGCTGCCCCAGTGTGAACCAGATTGCCTCTTCGATGGCCGCGCCGAGGGCTGGAGGGAGTTCGGCGCTCTTCATCGAGGCACTCACCTCGAATCCTTGATCGCCAAAGCGAATTCGCACGTCGAAGTCTCGGCATTTGATCGCCCAGACATTGAGTTCGAAGCCACGGCGTGTCTGGTTCACGTCTGTCTCTTCAACGGTCGTAACGGTGCGAACGTTGCGCGGGGCTTTAACTTGATGCGGGAAGAAGAGAGACATCCAGCCGTTTCCGGCGTGATCCCAGTCCCACTCAGAAGAAAGGCTCTCAAGACTCGCGCGAACGACTGCTCCCGGCCGCGCCACGTGAACGTCAACACCAATCGTCAGATTCTCTGCCCGCCAGACTCTGCCAGAGAGGTCAGTGGCTTCAAGCGCGTAGACGTCCGACTCGGAGACCCACTCTCCAACACCTGAGGTGCGAAGAAGATGTCGGGGATCCGGATCATGAGTCGGGTCGTACAGGACCACTTGAAGATGTCCCAGCTCGTCGAGGCTCAGCCGGCCCGGTCCGGAGAACCTTCTCGGTTGATCCGGGTCGCCATTCTCGAGCGTCATTGCGGGGCAGTCTCGCGCGAATCTCCCTGCCCTAAGGTCTTCGATCTCGCTGGCATTCATCTATCGAACCTCGCTTCTCAGTCTTAGCGGTATTCTCCCGCGATGATGCTGGCGAAAGCAAAGAACGGAACCCATTGCCCGTGAGTGGACTGAGCATGTTTGGCGTTGTGGATCGGAGCTCTACTCGAGATAGACTGATGGGGTGACGCGGCAGGCGACAAGGATCACCTCAGAGACTATGGAGCCTGGGGGACTGAATGTAGAACGCGTTCGTACGTGGCTTCGTGGTGATGGATGTCTTGCCCCGTGAGACACGGAGTCGCCAGACTCTCGTTGGGGTCTGGCCATACTCGATATCTCCAGCCTTGACAGGCCGGCTCACGAATGGGGTCCCAGCATCTCGCCTGGATTCAAGGGTGAAGTTCACGTGGATTCCTGACCAGATTGCAGTGTTTCTTGGAATCTGCTGACGCTTGCTATACTGGAAGCGTGCGAGCCGAACCGCGTTCGCGGTATCGGGGAAGGGGACACAATGCGTAAGGGGCTTCTGCTCATCGGACTGGTAGTGTTGGCTCTGGCGCTACTTAGCGGCTGCGACGTGTTCGATCACTTGATCGATTCCATTACCGGAGCCGGGCCCGGCGGCGGAACCGTCACGCCCGAAGATCCGATCGGCGGGCGAATGAAATTCAAGCTGGATGCGACCATATGGCGGGACGACAGATATACGGCGGTGACGTCCTATGAGGGTAGTGTCGGGACGACATTCTGGTCCAGCGTTGGCGTCTTCGACGACGGGCTTTTCGTAGCGCACTGGGATGGCGGAGACTTCTCCGATACGCTGTTCGGCGCCCAACTCAGTGACGATGGCAGGACAATCACGAATTTCGGTGCAACCCAGATACAGGCGAATATCTGGGGTGGCTACACCCACTACCACTGGATCGACGGAGTGAACCTGCCGTATTCACACAAGGAAGGGAACTCTCGCTACTACAGGGTCGAAGGGGCCGCCGCGCAGGCCCTCGTTGTTGAACTCGACTTCAGGATGTGGGTGCCTGACTCAGAAACAGGAGGAAGCTTCAGCGACCCGATCGAGTGGATTGTCGTAGGAGCAGACGGTGCACCCGTCGGCTTGACCGGAAGCGCCGACGACTACATCGAGATCCGGCTGGACTATCCGAGCGCCGCGACATCCCCCTAAGATCGACAGAAGAGGAGC
>CAZDDA010000499.1:0-2359 GCA_964504085.1 uncultured Thermotogae bacterium
GGAAGCCTGCCCTTCATGCGCGACAGTCTGGAACAGAAGCGCGCACTCTGGAAGTGGGGTAGTGGACAAAAATTCTCCTCAGTTAGAGCCTTTCATCATCGCGCCGACATTTATGAAGGCATTCGACAACCCACACATCAATATGATATGGCACAACGCTTACATGGATCTTGCGGAGGCTTCACACGTAGTTTTCATTGGGTATTCCCTTCCCGAGGCAGACTATCATGTGCGAACCCTTCTTAGGAGAGCGGTGGACCCGGAAGCGCAGATTACAGTCGTGCTCACTCACGCCGATGAACCGAAGAAGTACATACCAAAGTATCTAGGACGTTACTTCGCTGCAACGAGGTACAGACTGTTCTTTGGCGGAGGCAGAGTCAAGGTTAGACTGGACGGGGTGGAGGGATACTTCAGGGAATGCATGGGTGGGGGATCATTGACTGACCGACTAAGGGCAGTTGCGGCGATGGGAAACTAATCTAAGTCGCCTAAGCTAAATTGTCGACGGGTTGTAGGGCCGCGTGGAAACTGGGCACTCACGCGCGGAAGCCGGGGAATCGGACAACTGGGCTGGCTCGACGGGAGGCGATCGGTTCCTGTCTCAACGGAGCACCTGAACGGAAGAGCCAGGCTGCATGTGTGCGAATCGCTGGCAGGTCGTAGAAGGGGTGGTGGGCGACGAGGGGGAAGTTCTCTGTCCTAATCAGAGCGGAAGTAGTGGCGGTGGCCGTCGGCGAAGTCGGCTCCGAGGACTTTCCAGTGCTTGGCGGCCCAGAATCTGGCTATGAAGGTGGGCTCGGACCGCAACTGGGAGTAAAGGTCGAAGGTGTCTTGAGGGCAGGCTTGGACGAGGTTGTAGACGGCGCCGGCGACTTCGCGCTTGAGCCTGAGGAGCTCCCGGAGGAGCTTCGAGGCGAGGGCGATCTGGCTCTCGGCTGGCGGGCCTATGTCGTCGCGCCGCAGCATCTGCGTGGTTTCCTGGTCGTCAAAGGCTAAGCAGCGGATGTAGAGGTGGTCGTCGGCGCGGGCTTTGAGTCTGAAGACTCGGAGCGGAACGCCGTTGACGACGAGGGCGAGAAAGAATCGTCGCTGAGGGCAGACGGAACAGAGGTCGAGAAGGCCTTTCTCCTGGTCTCGCGCGGTGGCGGCTATCTTGTCGCAGAGCTCCCTGGCGGTCATGGGCGTTGCCTCCCCGTGTCAATGATTACTTCGATGCAGAAAGCGTGCCGAACCGGCGGGGGATGTGAGATATGCCGCAAGTGGTGTGTTGGCGGGGACTTAGCGCATAAGGGCGTTGCGCGAGTTAGATTCAAATGTTGAAGCCGCGCACGGAAATGTGAGATTTGTGGGATTTGCGGCCAAGATTGTAAAGCTTGTGCGTGGGTTGGCGAGGAGGGGAAGTCTGGAGTCTGGGCTCTGAGAAGGGCGAAAGGGGGAGCCGGAGGGTGGAGGCAGAAAAGCAGGCTCGAGACCGGAGGCTGGAGGCAGAAAAACAGTCTGGAGTCCGTAGTTTGGAGAAGAGCGAAAGGGGAGGCCGCCGTGGTTGAAGTTGCGGTAGAGGTTGGGTAGAATGTCGGGCTTCGTTTGGCGCTGAGGCGGTGCTTTAGGTAAGAGGATGTGTGAATGGCGCTTTTTGAAACGAGGGTGAAGCCGGATTTCGAGGCGATGCGGAGGTGCATTCTGCGAGAGGGGGAGCCGGACCGCGTCCACTATGTGGAGCTGTTCATGGACGGGGAGATCATGAGTGAGGTGGCGAGGAGGTTCGATCTGGTTTCGGGTCTGGATGCCGGGGATGAGCTGTTCCCGCTGCGGAAACGGCTGGCTGTTTACCATTTCCTGGGATACGACACGGTGAATGCGAGGCCGACGGGGTTGTCGTTCCCGCGGGACGTTCTGACGACGGCGGATACTACGACGGTTCCGGGGCAGGCGCGATGCGAGCGGAACTGGACGAACGAGCACCAGGGGCCGGTGACAAGCTGGGAGGAATTCGAGCGGTATCCGTGGCCCGACCCAAAGAAGTGCGATACGAGGGAGATCGAGTGGGTGGAGAAGAACCTTCCGGAGGGGATGGCGATCCAGGCGAGCTGCTGCCAGATAATGGAACAGGTGACGTGGCTGATGGGGTACGAGAGTTTGTGTTTGAAGCTGTACGACGAGCCGAAGTTGGTGGATGCGATGTTCGAGCGGGTCGGGTCGATATGGGTCGAGTACGTGCGGCTGTGCGTGCAGTTCGAGCGAGTGGGTGTGATTTTCGGAAGCGATGATATGGGGTTCAAGACGCAGACGATGATAGCTCCTGAGATACTGCGTGAGAAGGCGCTGCCGTGGCACATGAGAGCGGCGCGAGTGGCGC
>CAZDDA010000500.1:0-2349 GCA_964504085.1 uncultured Thermotogae bacterium
CATCCGCGAGACGTTCTCGAAGAGGGACAGACCCTTGAGGTCAAGGTTTTGAACGTGGACCCGAATGAGCGACGGATCAGCTTGAGCGTCCGCGAGCTGAAGCCCAATCCGTGGCGGCAGTTCCTCGAACAGTGGTCCATTGACGAAATCGTTGAAGGGGAAATCACCGAAATCAAGGATTTCGGCGCGTTCATGAAGATCACTGATGAGGTTGATGGATTGATCCATGTCTCGGAGATCAGCGACCAACGGATCTCAACGCCAAGTGAAATCCTAACCATCGGTGACAAGGTGCAGGCAAAGATCATCGGCATCAACGAGGAGAAAAAGCAGGTTCGTCTCAGCATGCGAAATCTATTGGGACCACCGCCAATTCCGGAATCTCGGGTTCCTCGCAAGCGCTCGCGAAAACGAGACCGGATAGAACCGCCTCTCCCTGACAACGGCGGGCACGAGGCCCTGAGCATGCGCGATCTTCTGGGGGACACGGGCCTTGAGACTGAGGAGGAGGCAGAGGAATAACCCACTGCTCACCACATATCACAGGAGGAGGATGCCATGAACAAAGGAGAATTCATCGATCGATTGGCTGATACAACAGACTTGACCAAGAAAGAAGCGCGAACGCTGCTTGACTCCGTCCTCAATCTCGTTCAGGACACCCTGCTCCGCGGAGAGGCCGTCAAGTTCGTCGGTTTTGGGAAGTTCGCTGTACGCGCTCGTAAAGCGAGCAGCAGGATCAACCCACAGACGAAAAAACCGATTCAGGTGGAGGCAAAGGTTGTTCCTCTGTTCAAGCCAGGCAGGGAATTGAAGCAACAAATTGCGAAGAACCTGAAGTCTACTGCACAGGGCGTGGCGAGGAAGTAGCCTCCTCCAATAAGACACAGGCGAAGGCCATGTTCTTCGTATGAGAAAGGCTGATGTCGATGTTCCCCTCAATCAGGGAACAGGAAACGATCGGACGGCCGCTTGGAGTCTGGCCCACCTCGATTGCAGTAAATGGCAGCGAACGGCCAGCCGCTTTCACCAAGGCCTCCTTCACAGCAAAACGAGCCGAAAGCCGCTCGAAGCACCGAGCTCCACGGGCGGCACGCGCATAGGCAATCTCATTCGGTGTGAACAATCGCCGCAAGAAATGCTCTCCGTAGCGTTGACAAAGGTTCCTGATTCGCGACACTTCAACCGCATCAATTCCCACTCTAATCATTGGCTTTGACCAGACGGCTCCTCTCGGCAACGATGATCGAGCGCAGCTCGTCCACAGCGGCTTCGATGTCATCGTTTAATACAAGGTAGTCAAAGCAAGAAAGGGCCTCCATCTCTTCTCGTGCTACCTCAAGCCGAGCGCTGATCTGTTTGTCGCTTTCCGTTGCCCGACCCCTCAGACGCTCCTCCAGAAGATCCAACGAGGAAGGCGCAAGGAAGACGTATACGACAGCGCGGCTGAGCAGTCCCCCCTGTTGGAGTGTCTTTGCTCCTTCCACGTCGATGTTCAGAATCACGTCCTCTCCCCGTGCGAAGACCTCTTCGATCTGAGCCCGGGATGTCCCGTACTGATCACCAAGGTAGATCACGTGCTCGACCAGCTCACCACTAGCAGCGAGCTGATCGAACTCATGAGGCGAGACGTAGTGATAGTCTGCACCGTCCACCTCCCCTGAACGTTGCGGTCGAGTCGTATAGGACACCGAGAACGACAGTCCAGGCAGGATCTTCATGACCCGTTCAATCACCGAATTCTTCCCCGCCCCTGAAGGACCGCACACGATCACTGCAAGGCCACCCCCGGTTCCTCTTCTTCGATCAGCAATGGACTCACTCAACGTTCTGTACCTGTTCCTTGAAGCGCTCGATCGCAACCTTCATATCGACCACAAAGGAGTTGATGACGAGGTCGCGAGACTTTGCACCGAGGGTATTCACTTCGCGGAGCAACTCCTGCGAAACGAATTCGAGTTCCTTGCCGATGGGACTGTCCGCCTGAAGCAACTCTTCGGCTCGATGAAGGTGCGACGCGAGTCGGGTTACTTCCTCACGTACGTCAAACCGCTCTACAAGAAGAGCAATCTCAGCCTCTAGGCGATCGGTATCGACCACGATGTTCAACGACGCAATCTTCTCTTGTAGTCGGTTGCGAAGCTCCTCGGAGACAACAGGAAGCCGCTGTTTCACCCGAGCGAGGAGACGAGAAAGCTGATCCAAGATTTGCCTGAGTTCCTCAGCCAACTGTGCTCCTTCCTTCGACCGGGCAAGTAGCGTGGCCTCAATGGCCTGCTGCACAGACGGTTCAACAACCGGCCACGGATCCGACTCAAGCGGTTTTGCGACCTGGAAGGCCCCCACCTG
>CAZDDA010000501.1:0-2344 GCA_964504085.1 uncultured Thermotogae bacterium
ACTCAAACCGGCCACTAAGGAAATTATAAATCTCCAATACCGTTGGAACAAAATGGGCGGCCGGATAACTTAGGATTCAGTGGCCGGATTTATAAGAATACGGAGCTTCTTGTTATAATTAACTGAGTAGATAAAAAACTTTGTCAAACCTGGGGGCGAATGGAGGGTTTATTGTAGTTGTGCTGAATGGACAAAGTGCCCTATAATTTGCTAAAAGTAAATAGGTTTTGCCGGATAGAGGAGATAAGCCATGATTAAATACGGCATATTTTGTTATTTTATGAATATTTAGGCAGTTAAAATGACCTCCTGAGTCTTTATACAATAAAATAGGACACACATTGCATGTTAAGCTTACAGCAATAGGCAGTGAGCAATAAGGCGGATTCGAGAGAAAGATGCAAAACGGACAACTTAACTGGATCGCAAATTTCATCTGGGGTATTGCGGACGACGTCCTGCGAGACGTTTACGTGCGCGGCAAGTACCGCGATGTGATTTTACCCATGACGGTCATCCGCCGGCTTGATGCCTGCCTGGAGTCGACGAAGCAGGACGTGCTCAAGATGAGCGAGCAGCTCGACAAGGCAGGCGTCGCCAATAAAGATGCCGCACTTTGCCAGGCTGCCGGTCCGGATGCCAATCACGCCTTTTACAACGACTCCCCGTTTACGCTTCGCGACCTCCAGTCACGGGGAAAAGAGCAGCAGCTCAAGGCCGATTTCGAGGCCTACCTCGACGGCTTCAGCCCGAACGTTCAGGAGATTCTGGAGAAATTCAAGTTCCGCAACCAGATTCCCACGCTCCTCGACGCCGACGCGCTTGGCCCGCTCATCGAGAAGTTCCTCAATCCGGACATCAACCTCAGCCCGCATCCTGTCCGCGACGCCGAGGGCAACGTCCGCCTGCCCGGCCTGGACAACCACGCCATGGGCACGATCTTCGAGGAGCTGATCCGCCGCTTCAACGAGGAGAACAACGAGGAGGCCGGCGAACACTTCACTCCCCGCGATGTTGTCCGTCTGATGGCCAACCTGATCTTCTGGCCCATTGCCGACCATATTCAGTCCGCCACATACCGGGTCTATGACGGCGCGTGTGGCACCGGCGGCATGCTGACCGTGGCCGAGGATACACTCCGCGACCTCGCCAACACTCGCGGCAAGGACGTTTCCATCCATCTGTTCGGGCAGGAGGTCAACCCCGAGACCTACGCCATCAGCAAGGCCGACTTGCTGCTCAAAGGCGAGGGCCAGGGCGCCGAGAATATGAAGTTCGGTTCGACGCTCTCCCGCGACGCCTTTCCCTCCGGCGAGTTTGACTTCATGCTCTCCAATCCGCCGTACGGTAAAAGCTGGAAAATGGACCTTGACCGTATGGGTGGCAAGAAGGACATGTCTGACCACCGTTTCATCGTGCAGCACGGCGGCGACGAGCTGTCACTTGTCACCCGCTCCAGCGACGGTCAGCTCCTGTTTCTCGTCAACAAGCTCACAAAGATGGTCGAGCCCAGTGACAAGAGCCCCCTCGGCAGCCGCATCGCCGAGGTCCATAACGGCTCCTCCCTGTTCACCGGAGATGCCGGTTCGGGTGAGTCCAACATCCGCCGCTGGATTATCGAGAACGACTGGCTGGAAGCCATCATTGCGCTGCCGTTGAACATGTTCTACAACACCGGCATCGCCACCTACATCTGGGTGCTTACCAACGCAAAACCGGACCACCGTCAGGGCAAGGTCCAGCTCATCGACGCCACAGGGATTTATCAACCCCTGCGCAAGAACATGGGCGCGAAGAATTGCGAGCTGTCTGAGGACCAGATCAAGCAGATCTGCGAGATGTTCCTCGCCTTCGAGGAGACCGAACAGTCGAAAATCTTCCCTAACGCGGCCTTCGGCTACTGGAAGATCCGCGTCGAACGCCCGTTGCGTCTACACAGCCAGTTGACCCGCAAGGCGATCCAGGGCTTGCGTTATGCCTCGGGCGACGAGGACATCCGCCAGGCCCTGCATGAAGAATTCGGCGATGCCCTCTTCGAGAACTTCCCGTCCGTGCGCAAGCAGGTCGAGCAGACCCTCCGCGACTGGGGTAGCAATGGCGGGGAGGACGCCGACCTGCCTGCTGAAGCCTCGGCGCAGGCAGGCATTCCGGAGAAGAAGCGCAAGAAGCTTCTTAATGCCGACACCTGGAAGCGGGACAGGAAGCTCTATGAGGCCGCCCGCTCACTGCGGGAGAAGATCGGCGAAGACCTGTTCACCGACAACAACATCTTCCGCGATGCTGTCAGCGATGGTCTGAAAAAGCTGCGCATCAAGCTGTCCGCCGCCGAGCAAAAAATCATCCT
>CAZDDA010000502.1:0-2340 GCA_964504085.1 uncultured Thermotogae bacterium
ACCGGACTGAATTGGTGGTACTAAGGTGACCGGCACTTCCATAATCAACCTCAAGAACGATCCCTTTGATGGTAGCCAGCTGCTGCTTCCACCAAGAACCATACCCAAGTGCCGGTCACCTGGAATAAGGCACCATGTTTCCAAACACAAGGAGGAGACGCTATGGCGGACTACTTGATGGGCATCGACTACGGAACCGGTGGAGCCAAAGCGTGCATCATCAACCCCGAAGGCGATGTCCTGGGCTCTGCGTTCGAGGAATATCCGTTCATCCACGAAAAGCCCGGCTGGTCGGAACACGACCCGGAGCTATACTGGGAGATCGCTTGCCGGATGATCAAGAAAACCCTGTCCCAGGCACACATTGATCCGCGGGAGATTCGGGGAATCGGGGTATCCTCAGCACTGCCGTCCATGGTTATGGTAGATGAGGATCACAATCCCATTCACCGGGCCTACAACCTGATGGACCGGCGGGCCACGGAGGAGGTCGAGTGGCTGAAGGAGCACGTAGGGGAAGAGCGGATGATGCAGCTCACGGCCAATCGGCTGGAGGATCACCCGTCGATCGTCAACCTCCTGTGGGAAAAGAACAACCGTCCGGATTCGTTCGAGCGAATCCACAAGGCACTCACCATCGATGGGTTCCTCACGCTCAGGCTGACGGGGAAGCCGGTGGTCAATTACTGCGCGGCCCCGTTCTACGGCGTTGCATACGACATCCTGGGGCGGACATTCGACGAACAGGTGTTGGAGGAGATCGGGATTGCGCCGGAACTCATCCCGGACCTCGTCGACTGTGAGGAGATCGCCGGTGAAGTGAGCGCGGAAGCTGCAGCCGAGACGGGCCTGGCGGCGGGTATTCCGGTCACCACGCAGGTGGACTTTAACGCCAGTTGTATCGCAGCCGGCATCACCGAGGAAGGCGACATCATGAGCAACCTCGGCACGGTCGGCAACTTTGGCGTGATCTTCAGGGATACGGACTTTATGTTTTCCCCCGAAGGCCTGTCGATGATCAACCTGGGCTACACCATCGACTCCGCAAACACCTACATCACCATCCCTTCGACGACAACCGGTGGCCAATCCATTCGCTACCTGCGCGACAACTTCTCACAATATGAGGTCGAGGTAGAACGAGCGCTGGGTGTGAGCTCCTACGATCTGCTCAACTTGCAGGCTGCGGAGGTTCCCATCGGCAGCGAGGGCTTGATCATCCTGCCCTACCTGATGGGCGAGCGGACGCCGATCTGGGATGAGCACGCCAAGGGCGTGATCTTTGGCCTGTCCCTGCACCACACGAAGGGACACGTGGTCAGGGCGATGATGGAGGCCGTGGCCTACGCGTTGTACGACTCGTACCGGCTGATCAAAGAGGCCGGCCTCAAGATCAATTACCCGATCGTATTCCACGAAGGTGGGACGGTGAGCAAGCTGTGGCGACAGATCATCACCGACGTTTTCAACGTCCCGACGGTACTGGTCAAGCGGAGGGCTGGCGCGCCCGTGGGCGACGCCATTCTGGCGGGCGTCGTCACCGGCGTCTTCGAGGATTTCTCTGTGGCCAAGGAGTGGGCAGAGTACACCGCCCCCGTGGAGCCCAGCCAGGAGAACCACGACCGGTATATGGAGCACTTCGCCCTCTACAAGCAGTTGTATGAGCACGTGAAAGACGATTTCAAGGACCTCGCCCGACTGAGGTGAGGAAGCGCCCTCATTGCCTGTCTCATCTCACTATAAAGCGAAGCGAAGCGACGCATTTCACTATGAAGGGAAGCGAAGCGACGCATTCATATGGACAACGGCCTGCGGTCTACGGGAGGAGGTGATGCGGAAGAGGCGATTGACGCACAACCGTTTTTCCAAGCGGCTACAATGCCGCCCGGCTACTATGCCGCCAACCGGCTGCGGTCTACAGAAGGAGGTGAAGTGGGAACAGACGATGCGAGACCTGGACATTGGTTTTGTAGAGCTCAAAACCACTCAATCTAGAAGCACAGCAGCATTACATTTCACTATGAAGGGAAGCGAAGCGACGCATTCGCTTGGAACGTCTACACAATTCTTGAGGAGGGATAAGGATGGGAAAGCAGAAAGTTAGTCGACGGGAGTTTCTGCAACTGAGCGCCTTGACTGCAGGGGGTGCGATCCTCGCCGGGTGCGCGCCGCAAGCCACCCCGGCCCCCGAAGAGGCAGCCGAGGAACCAGAGGTTGCGGAAGAGGCACCCGCAGCCGAGATGGTGGAGCTAGATGCGATGTCCCTCGCCGAGTACGAGGGGCCGTATCGCGAGATATGGAACGTGTTCAACGCCACGCACGAGGGCATCAAGATGAACG
>CAZDDA010000503.1:0-2339 GCA_964504085.1 uncultured Thermotogae bacterium
GAACGTCGTAGAGGATGTCGTCCAATGGGTGGCGGTACAGCCCGGTCTTGAGCCGATTCTGATCGAGGTAGTGTCCCATCAGGCCGATCGATCGGCCGAGAACGAACAGGGCATTGAACAGGCCAGCGGCGATCATCTTGTCGATCTCCGCGTCGGAGAACTGGAGTTCCTTCAACAGGTCGACCGACAGCACACCGATGCAACCGTCTACATTTAAGATGAGGTTGTTCTTCTTCTGTGTTGTTACTGCTTCGACAGCAAGCGCGTAGTTGAGAAGAGGGGTGTCCTTGAAGTGTGTCTTGGCGAAGTTCTTCATCAGTTCAACGCGTGCATCCGGATTCTCGATTGAGTGAAGTCGGTGTCCGATTCCCTGGACGCGCACATTCTTTGACTTCATGTGAGCGACGAACTCGCGTGGCTTTAGGTCGTTGCGCAACCCGTAGAGGAAATGCCCCGCCGCGCCGTTTACGGCGCCGCCGAAGCGCGGACCAATGGTCAAGAGTCCACTGACCAGAGAGCTGATCAGGTCCTTTCCGGCCCGGGCGGCGACGATGGTGTTGTGGGCTCCGGAGACGGCGGGCCCGTGGTCGGCGATGATCTGGATGACCATCTCCAGAAAATCCCGCGCGTAGGACGGAATCTCCTTCTTGAACCACAGAAGCCCGATCACGCCGCCAATCCCGTATTTCTTTTCGATGACCTCGTCGATCGGCACGCCACAGTAGTTGTGCACGTCGCCCTGCTCATCGCAGATCGTCGAGATGAAGTTGGTCGGTTTTCTGACCCTTCCTTCCGCCTTCGCCTGAGCGTAGTCCATCGGGATGTTTGGTGGGGTGAACTCCTCGGCGGGTGTGATCGTTCCGTCGGCGACGAGCTTTTCGTAGGTCTGTTTGATCTTTTCGTGATAGTCGTCGAACGAGGTGGGCACGATGACCCCGGCCTCGCGTAGCGCCGCGTTCTTGGCGTCCGCGGTTTCCACCGAGCTGTCGGCCTTTGCGCCGGCGTGGCCAAACTGTACCTGGCCGGGTAACAACTTGGCGCAGGTTCCGGTTACCCACATCACGAGCGGCTTTTTGATCCGTCCGTCTTTTACCGCTTCGGCGATCTCGTACTCCGCGGTACCGCCCAGCTCTCCCAGGCAGACGAGCAACTTGATATCTGGGTTCTTCTCGTACCGCAGTAGGTGGTCGAGCAGGGTCGAACCGGGGTAGGCGTCTCCGCCAATGGCGATTCCCTCGTTGAGCCCATCAGTGCTTCTGGCGAGGATGTTGTAGCCCTCGTTGGACAGGCCGCCGGAGACCGACACGAACCCCACGGATCCGGGGCGATAGAGCTTGGCCTCTTTGATGTTGTCCATCGTTCCGGCGGCATTGCCGATCTTGAACGCGCCGGCCTTCACTCCGCCGACCGTGGCCGGACCGATGATCCACTTGCCCTTCGCCTTGGCGGTTGCAGCTGCGATGCGGGACTGCCTCTCGGGGATTCCCTCGGCGATGACGGCGACGGTACGGATCGTCTCGGTGTTGATCGCCTCCATCGTGACATCGTAGGCGGAGCGCTGTGAAGCGAAGTTGACCATCACGTCGGCTTGCGGAAACTGTTTCGTTGCCTCGGCGATGTTGGTCAGTCGCGGAATGCGGATCTCCTTGGTTCCCCAGAAGAATGTCTCGAACCCACTCCTCTCCGGAGTAATCATCGCAACGACGCTTGGGCTCTCCTTGCGACAGAGGTAGTCGAAGTCGAGCATCCGCTGTATGGCGCGGGTCTGTGCACCGTACACGAATGCCTTGGTATCTTTGGTGAACAGTTCATGGTCGTTCATCGAGTCGCCTCCTCCAGCGCCATCGAGACGATGCGCGTCATGTGGGTCTCCGGTCCATATACTTCAAGCGGTATGCCGATTCGTTCGCCCAACTGCCGCATGTTCTCCAGGCCTTCCCTGTAGTTGGGGCCGCCGCGGCGCACGTAGATCTTCACTTTGTTCTCTTGTAGTTTTTCTTTGTAGACCTCGAGTGCCTGGATGATCCCGGTGAAGGTCTTGGCCACGTCGGTGAAGTTGGCGATCCCGCCGCCGATCAGGAGGTACTTCGGCCGGCCCTGCGGATCCTTCTCACGCGTCATCAGGTCGAGCAGCGTCTTGGTGTACTCGTAGGTCAGCTCGGTGGTCGGGTTCCCGCTGTATTCACCGTAATTGGCAAGTTCCTCGGCGTAGCCGAGGTCGCCAACCGTGTCGGCGTAGATGACACTTGCCCCGCCACCGGCGACCAACGTCCACACGCGGCCATTCGGATTGAGCAGGGTGAGTTTCAACGACGCGCCGGTCTTTTCATCGAGGGAGG
>CAZDDA010000504.1:0-2339 GCA_964504085.1 uncultured Thermotogae bacterium
ACGGCTACGATCTCGTGTTGCGAACAGCAAACGTCATTGTCTACCGGAACACGGCAAAACTCGTATCGATCACTGACCTCGTCAAGCACGAGCTGTCTACGTACCTATAGCATTTGATGCCGCGAGATATCGAGGTAATTCGACAGGTTCTGCCCCTGCGCTATCCATACCTGATGCTCGACCGGATTGTGGAGGAAAAGGAAGGATACGTCGCTGCGCGTAAGAATGTCACGATCAACGAGCCGTTCTTTCAAGGCCACTTCCCTGAGCCTCTTCCGGCCATTATGCCGGGAACGTTGATTGTTGAGGCAATGGCACAGACTGCCGCCTTTCTCCTTCCACGAGACGCGGGAACCATGGGGTATCTAGTGGGGATAGAGAAGGCACGTTTTCGACGGAACGTCGTCCCCGGCGATCAACTCCTCCTACAAGCCCGAGCCAGGCGGAAACGAAAACAGCTGGTGGAAGCCGAAGTGACGGCCTCGGTTGAGGGGGAATTGGCAGCAACGGCAATCATCACACTGCTGACTGCGAGGAAAGAGAATGTGGGCCAAACTCATTGAGTGTGTCCCCAACATCAGCGAAGGTCGCCACCGCCACGTGGTTGAGGAGATCGCTGGCGCTGCCGCCGGCAACGGACGGCGGGTGATCGATCTCAGCCTCGATGCGGATCACCACCGCTCGGTGATTACCCTTGTCGGAAACCCGGAGGGGCTCATCGAGGGTGTTGCACACCTGGTCAGAGAAACGGTGGAACGGATCGACCTACGAGAGCACCGTGGCGCCCACCCCCGCATGGGCGCAGTAGACGTGATACCGTTTGTGCCGATTCGTGGCGTATCGATGGCGGACTGCGTGGATCTATCTCACAAGGCGGGAGAAAGAATTGCCCGCGAGTTTGGGATACCCGTCTACCTATACGAGGAAGCGGCTACTAGTGAGAAGCGCCGGAATTTGGCCGAGATTCGGAAAGGGGAGTTTGAAGGGCTCTCCGAGAAGATGACACATTCAGAGTGGCATCCAGACTACGGTGAACCCCACCCCCACCCTTCTGCCGGCGCGGTGGCAGTTGGCGCCCGCGAGTTTCTGATCGCCTACAACATCAATCTGGCCACGTCCAATCTCGCTGTCGCGAAGCGGATCGCTGCCGCCGTTCGTTTCTCAAGCGGAGGGCTGCGCTACGTCAAGGCCCTCGGGCTGCTTCTCGAAAACCAGGGAATTGTCCAGGTATCGATGAACCTGACCAACTTTCGGAAGACTCCGATCTTGCGGATCTTCGAACTGGTAAAACGTGAGGCACAACGGCGCGGCGTGATGGTTCTGGGGAGTGAAATCGTAGGGACTGTTCCACGGCAGGCCCTGTACGACGTTGCAGCCGCCACGCTACAACTTGAAGGGTTTTCCCCAGGGCTCGTCCTCGAAGAGCGAATTGAAAAGATGCTTCGTGAGGATTGTTAACTGGGAGATCTCCCACGCCACAGTCATTGGGTTCGGTCTCACCGGCCGCGCGGTGACCGGTTTTTTTCTTTCCCATGATATCAAGCCATTTGTCAGCGATGCAGCCAGACTCTCCGAATCCGACCACAGCTTCCTCTCGGATAGCGGGATCCCATACGAGGAGTCCGGCCACACAGAAAAGGGACTTGTCTATTCTGACCTGATTGTCCTCAGCCCGGGGGTCGACCCGAACATGGCTCTTCTTACCAAAGCCAGGCAGCGAGGAGTACCGATTCTGTCTGAGCTTGATCTTGCCTATTCTGTTGGTCCGACACTACCGATCATTGCCGTGACCGGGACAAACGGAAAGAGCACCACGGTGAGGCTCATTGAGGCACTCCTGCAGCGAAGCGGCGTTGCAGCGGTTGTTGCTGGAAATATCGGCATTCCTTTTATCGCAGTTGCTGAAGAAGCTGCCGCCAACGACGCGATCATCCTTGAAGTAAGCAGCTTCCAGCTTGAACAGAGCGCTTTGTTTCATCCACAGGTCGCAGTGTTGTTGAATCTCACGCCGGATCACATGGAACGCCACGCAACAATGACCGCCTACACGAACGCCAAGAAGCGGCTGTTTCTCAACCAAACGCGTGAAGATATCGCCGTCCTTCCAACCGATCTTGCTGAAAGCATCCACGATATCAAAGCACAACGGATTTTTTTTGATACGTTGGAACTCCCACCCCTTTCGTCGCTGCAGGAGCTCTATCCCCATCAGCGTACGAATCTGCAAGCGGCAATCGCCGCCTGTTCAGCCATTGTCCCCGAGTTTGACCCATCATGCATCCGTACTGAAGACATTCGCAGAGCGCTCGATCTCCCGTTCCGACTGCGTGACGAAGGTT
>CAZDDA010000505.1:0-2331 GCA_964504085.1 uncultured Thermotogae bacterium
AGTGCCTCCATGTCGCGCCCGGCCATTCCTCCGTAGGTGTGAAGACCTTCGTAGACAACCACCATGTTGCGAAGGGTGTCAAAAAGCTCGTTATCGTTGACCGCAAGCCAGCCGCCAATATTTACCAGATGATCCTTCTTGGCGCTCATCCAGGCACCGTTGGTGTAACTGCAGAATTCCTTGAGGATCGCGGCGATCGGTTTATCCGCGTAGCCCTCTTCCCGCTCTTGGATAAAAAAGGCATTCTCAACCATACGCGTTGCGTCCAGGTAGATTGGAATACTGTGCTGATCACACAGTGTGCGGAGCGCCCGCACGTTGGCCATGCTGACCGGCTGCCCTCCGGCCATATTCACCGTGCCGGCTAGGCTTACGTAGGGGATGTTGTCAGGTCTCACACGATGGATCAGTGCCTCCAGCTTTTCAAGATCCACATTGCCCTTGAATGGATGAAGGCTGCTGGGGTCATGGGCCTCGTCGATGATCACGTCCACAAACGTGCCGCCAGCCAGCTCCTGATGCAGGCGCGTGGTGGTGAAGTACATGTTTCCGGGGATGATGTTTCCGGGCTGGATCAGGGCTTGGCTGATCAGGTGCTCGGCCCCGCGCCCTTGGTGTGTTGGGACCACATGTGGGTAGCCATAATAGGTTTCAACAGCCTCCTCCAAGTGGTAGAAGTTGCGGCTACCGGCATAGGCTTCGTCTCCCAACAGCATGCCGGCCCATTGTCGATCGCTCATGGCGCTTGTTCCACTGTCAGTCAGCAGGTCAATGTACACATCCTCAGAGCGGAGTAGGAATGTGTTGTAGCCCGCTTCTGCCATGGCCTTCTTCCGTTGTCCTTGGGTGGTCATCGTGATGGGCTCAACCATCTTGATCTTCCAGGGTTCTGCCCAGGACCGGCGTCCGTATTGCTGGCCCATGGTTCTAAGAGTGGACTGTTTCATTTCTCCTCCTGTTAGAGTCGATATAGGGAACGTGATCTTGACCGATTAATCTCTGCCTGTGCTTGGCTGGCATTTTAGTCGGTCCCGATCTCTTGGGCAAATCTACGGCGGCAGCCTCAAGCCACACGGATATGTAGGCGCTCAGGGTATGAAGTTGAGGTGTGAGGCGAGGTATGGGAGGAGATCCGACGAGCCTCTTTGAAGGTTGCTGACGTCTTCAGTATTCTCGGCCACAGGAGGTTTTGCTATGTCGAAAACTGCCCGTGAATTGAGTTTTCGTTGCACGGGGTGTGGCAACAAGCATCCTGCTTCCACGACAAGCTGGCGGTGTCCGGATTGTGGAGGACCGTTCATTCTTTCTGGTGCACCATCCTTCGCTCAGTCAATGATCAAGAGCCAAGATTTCAGTCTGTGGCGGTACCGCGAATTTCTGGGGGTGGAGACGCCGATCTCGCTGGGGGAGGGTTTGACTCCGCTAGTGACAGCCAAGGGTTATGGCGTGAATACTTTGTACAAACTGGAGTTCCTGTCGCCGACCGGTTCGTTTAAGGATCGTGCCGTTTGCGCGATGGTGAGTTTCTTGAGATCGATAGGTATAGGAGAAGTGGTTGAGGATAGCTCGGGCAACGCAGCGGCGAGCCTCTCCGCCTACAGTGCGCGGGCTGGAATTCGGGCCAAGATCTTTGTTCCGGCCTACGCCTCGCCGGCCAAGCTCCGGCAAATCGAGATCTACGGTGCAGAACTAGTTCCGGTACCGGGTTCACGCATTGAGGCAACGCGCGCAGCGGAAGCGGCAGCGCAGGCCGGAACCTACTATGCCAGTCACTATTGGAACCCCACCGCTTTGGAGGGTCTCAAGACGTTTGCCTATGAATTGGCGGAGCAGCTTAATTGGCGTAGTCCCGATAACCTCGTTGTTCCCTGCGGCCATGGGACCTTGTTGCTTGGAGCCTACTACGGGTTCCGGGCGCTGGCAGAGAGTGGGGTCACCTCGCGGATGCCAAAGCTATTCGGCGTTCAAGCAGCTGCGTGTGGGCCGATTGTTGAGGCATTTGATGCAGGACAAAGCGAATCGACCCCTGTCGAGGCCGGCGAGACGGTCGCTGAGGGGATTCGTATAACAGAGCCAGTGAGAAGCCGCGAGATCCTCGCCGCGCTCAACGAGACGCAAGGGCGAGCCGTGTCGGTGCAGGAGGAGGAGATACAACAAGCCCATAGGCAGTTGGCCGGCAGTGGTTTACTCGTCGAGCTGACATCAGCCGTTGCCGCGGCGGGGTTAAAACGCTTGGTCGATGGAGGACTCATCGGGCCTGATGAGTGTACCGTTGCGGCACTGACCGGGAATGGTTTGAAGAATCTTGCTGCTGAATAAGCAGTACTTGCG
>CAZDDA010000506.1:0-2324 GCA_964504085.1 uncultured Thermotogae bacterium
CTAGAAACTGACTCCTCTACCCGGTTGCGTCAACAATGGCCAGACCAGGAGTCTCTAACCTCTCGTGGATGGCCACATCCGTGGGGAACCGTCTTTTTGATTCCTCAAAAAGACAACGGATGAGCGGAGGATTCCACCATGCTGCGTGCTAGGCTCTACAGATTCGAATGGAGTAGATCCCAAGACGGTTTGCTCCGAAGATGTCGGTGAGAAGGCGGTCTCCCACCATCACTGCCTCTTGGGGAGAGGCATCGAGTTGTTCTATCAGCTGGAGAAAGCCGGTTTTGCCGGGCTTTCCTGCCCGGTGCAGCAGTGGGTATTTCTGGGCTAGGAGATCAATCACTTGATCCCCGCCGGACAGACGGCGGTTGGTGAGGATTCCGACCCCGAACCCCGCGGCCGTTAGATCGCCCAGAAGAGCGAGTACCCGCGGTTCCAGTCGCTTCGACCGACGCTTGCCCAAGGTGTTGTCCAAATCAAAGAGCACGGCTCTCTTGCCGGCGTCATACAGCCGGGCGAAGTCAATCTCGAAGATTGAGGTGGCGATCTCACGCGGTCGAAGCAGTCTCATCGTCCTCCCCCGCGATGATGTCCCCAATCGTTGCTGCGCGTCGGAGACGTTCCATGAGTTGTAGAAACTCGTCCTCCATTCCGGGGGCAACGTAGACCTTGAAGTAGATTCGACCATCCTGAAGGCGATAGTCGCGGCGGACATTTGCCAGACCATCATACGCGCTGATCACTGCATCGATGAAGTGGATCTCCTCTTCGTTGGCATTCAGCCAATAGACGCAGGCGTCTTGATTCATTGAGCCGCCTCGCTGGCGGACACCGAGAGATGGGCCATCGCCTTGCGCAGGGCAAGCTCGGGATCGATTCCCTTCTTCCAAGCGGCGTCTATCGTTGCGAAGATCTTCGCCCCCTCTTGTGCCTCGATCGATGGAAAATCGGCCGGCTCGTAAGAGCCTTTGCTGCCCAGTTTTGAAGCGAGCTTTCGTGCAGCCAGCATCGTTGGCAAAGCGTACGATACGCGCCCCTCGTCCGCTTTGACCTTCTCCCAGGTACGGCGGATCGCAGCCATCTCCTTGGGAGCATCCGCAAACACGTGTGGGTGACGGCGAATGAGCTTCCTCAATAGATGATCCATCACGTCGGCGATGGAGAACTGCTTCGCCTCCGAAGCGATCTGACAGTGAAGGAGTACTTGGAGTAGAAGATCGCCGAGCTCATCGGCGAGAGCGATTGAGTCTCCGGCATCGATCGCGCTGATTGCCTCATGTGCCTCTTCCAACAGGTACGGGCGAAGGGTCTGGTGGTCTTGCGCGCGATCCCACGGGCAGCCGTCTTCCGAGCGGAGCCTTGCGACCAGCTCGACGAGATCGTTGAGCAGTTTATGACCCATCACCGGAAGGTGGTGAGACTTCACTTGGGGATGGTACCGTCGTTCCCTCTTCCAGCGGTGATGAGACCGACTCATCGGTTGTGACCTTCGCGAGCAGCGCGGCGACCTCGTCCGGGCGGTAAGCAGGGTCGTCAGTGGCAATTCTCTCCAGGCTCTCTTTGGCCTGCTCGGTCTCCCCCTGTTCGATATACAGCGTGGCAGCTTCGAATAAGGCGTCGAGGCCCGCCTCGGAAAGCGGTTTGTCCTTACCGACCTCGGATTGGTTCACCTCTACGATTGTGTTGTAAATATCCAGCTTTTCCGTATCGCGTATGGCATACCTGATCGCCCGCTGTAGGTACTCGATTGCCGTGGCATATTCGGTCCGCCACTTGTACGCCTCTGCGATCCCGCGGTAGGCCTCGAGCGAATCCGGTTTGGCGTCAAGAACCGCCGCGTATTGCTTGATTGCCCCGCTCCACATGTATAAATTAGCGTAGACCCCGGCAAGTCGTAGCCGCATCTCAAGGTCATCCGGGGCAAGCTCCACAACTGCCTCGGCGAGTCTTCGTTTACTCTGGTTATCAAAGGTGCGCAAGAAGGCCGTGCGATAATTTTCGATTGCGCCTTCAATGTCCCCCTGCTGTAGAAGGATATCGGCTATTCCCTCGTAGGCCTCGGCCTTGTAGGGGGAGCGGAGAAGGACATCCCGAAAGGCCTTCTCGGCCTTCGCAAACTCGCCGACGGCGAAGTGAGCCCAGCCCAACTTCACGGTGAGGTCAGTCTTGCCACTGCGAGAGAACGCTTCTTCGTATCGAGCGACCGCGGTTTCGTATGACGAAGCGATGATCTGTGGGAGCTCCTCCAGGCGTGCCTGCTCCTCCGGCGTGTGCTCTTGTCTTGCCTCCAGTTCTTCCCGCTCTGCAATGGCGGCCAGCGTCCG
>CAZDDA010000507.1:0-2319 GCA_964504085.1 uncultured Thermotogae bacterium
ACGGGAAACTCGAGGACCGTGTTGTTGAGGTCGAGGTTAGCCAACAGGCGTTTCCGATTCTGGAGTTCATGCAGCCACAGCCCGGGATGGATGCGCCGGACATCAACCTCGGCGAGGCACTGCAGGACATGCTTCCGAAACGCACCAAAAAACGGGAACTTCGCGTGTCGGAAGCGCGGCGCATTCTGGTCGACGAGGAACTCAAGAAGCTGGTTGACATGGATGATGTGGTCAGTGAAGCCCTGGACCGCGTGGAGAATCACGGGATCATCTTTATAGACGAACTCGACAAGATCGCCGGGGAGCGCAGCCAGGCTGGGCCCGATGTGTCGAGGGAAGGTGTACAACGAGATCTGTTGCCGATAGTAGAGGGATCGACCGTCCAGACGCGCTATGGCTACGTGCGCAGCGACCACATCCTGTTCATTGCGGCAGGCGCTTTTCATGTTGCCAAACCGTCAGACCTGATTCCGGAGATGCAGGGCAGGTTCCCGATTCGCGTCGAGCTGTCGTCGTTGAACGCCGACGATTTCGTGCGAATCATGACCGAGCCTGAAAACAGCCTCGTGAAGCAGTATCAAGCCCTGTGCGCTTCCGAGGACGCAACTCTCGAGTTCACCGAAGAAGGCATACGCGAAATTGCACGTCTCGCGATGCGAATGAACGACCGAATGGAGAACATTGGCGCCCGGCGGCTGCACACGGTCATGACAACACTGCTCGAAGAAGTGCTCTTCGACCTGCCTGAAGTGGAAGACAAGAAATTCGTGTTCGACGCGGCGCAGGTGCGCGAGAGACTCGTCAAGATCGTCGAGGATGAAGACCTCAGGAAGTACATCCTGTAGACGCCTTTACAGTCACACCTAAGCAAGGTAGAATCCGCTCGCACTCTGTCATTTTGACCGATTTGAGGGGAAAAGTATGCCAAAGCGAGACTTTTTGAAGATTTCCGACCTTTCCGCACCCGAAGTTACCGATCTGTTCGAGGTGGCGGCGGCAATGAAGTCGGGTAAATACACGGAACGGCCACTCGAAGGAAAGACGCTTGCGTTGATCTTCGCGAAGAGCTCGACCAGAACCAGAGTTTCATTTGAGGTTGGGGCTTATCAGTTGGGCGGACATGGGCTGTTTCTGTCTTCACAGGACATGCAGTTGGGTCGTGGTGAGACCATATTCGACACAGCAAACGTGCTGTCGCGCTATGTGCACGGAATAATGATCCGTACGTTCGCGCATTCGGATGTCGAAGAGTTGGCCCAGCATGCGACGATACCGGTGATCAACGGACTCACCGATCTGCTGCATCCCTGCCAGCTACTGACGGATATGTTCACCGTGTGGGAAGAGTTCGGTGGTTGGGAAGAAAGGATCGTTGCCTGGGTGGGTGACGGCAACAACATGGCCAATTCGTGGCTGAACACCGCCGCGTTGCTCGGGTTCGAGTTGCGCCTGGCGTGTCCTGAAGGCTACGAGCCGGACCATGAGATCTTCGAGGCCGCGCAGAAGGCGGCCACTGTTAGCATTGTAGAGGACCCGGATGAGGCTGTCCGAGGCGCGCATGTGGTTACGACCGACGTATGGGCATCGATGGGGCAGGAAGCGGATGCTGAAGCACGCAGGTTAGCTTTCAAGGGATACACTGTAGATGAGAAGATGATGGGGCTCGCCGCAGACGACGCGATTTTCCTGCACTGCTTGCCGGCGCACCGCGGTGAGGAAGTCGCCGCGGAGGTAATCGACGGGCCCCAGTCGCGCGTTTTTGACCAGGCTGAGAACCGACTGCACGCTCAGAAGGCGCTGGTAGCGATGCTAATGGGTTGAAAGGAATTAGTATGACTGCAGGAAAACTGAAGCGCACACCATTTTACGATTATCACGTTGCTGCCAAGGCGAAGATCGTGCCTTTCGCAGGTTTCGAGATGCCTGTTCAGTATCCGACGGGCATCACGAAAGAGCACATGATCGTACGTGAGTCGATTGGTGTGTTCGATGTATCGCACATGGGTGAGTTCGAGGTCACCGGGCCGGATCGTAACGCTTTCGTCAACAGGCTAACCTGTAACGACGTCGCAGCATTGGATGAAGGACAGGCACAGTACTCCGCTTTCCTAACAGAGGAAGGGACGTTCATAGACGATTGCATAGTATACCGATTCGACGACCGCATTATGCTGGTGGTCAATGCGGCAAATGTGGACAAGGATTGGGAACACGTCGTATCCAAGAAGCAGGGCATAAACGTCCGCCTCAAGAACATCTCTGACGAGGTCGGCCTGCTCGCACTACAGGGGCCGAAGAGTGAAGGACTCGTGGATTCAC
>CAZDDA010000508.1:0-2316 GCA_964504085.1 uncultured Thermotogae bacterium
AGGGGAATAGCCTGGCGAAAGCGACCTTCGTCTATCAGAATCCTGGCCTTGTTGTTGAACACCTCGCTGTAGCCGGGTTTGAGTTCGATTGCCTTTTCGAAACTCACGAGAGCCTTCTCGTTGTCTCCCAGCATGTAGTAAGCCAGGCCGAGGGCGTTGTGCACCTGGGGAAAGTCAGGGTTCAAATCGATTGACTCCATGAAATTGCGCAGGGCTTCCTTGACCCTACCGGCCCTTAGATTGTTTACGCCCATGTCGTACTGTATTTCAGCCTGCTTTATCTCCCTGGAAGAAGAACCGGTAATGCAACCCGTAAGGATAGTATGCACAAGCATAAGGCCTGCGAAGGTGTGGACAAACAACCTGGTGCATCCGTTCATTGTCTCTAACCCCTGCTTTCCGGGTCGTTGTCAAAACGAGGAAAGCATCTTGGCAATCTTGGCCAGTCCTTCGCGTGAAACCACCGGCTGGGGCTTTGCTGGTGCCGTCTCTACCACGGCATCTTCGTTCAGCTCGATCACCCCTTCTTCGAGCGGTGCCAGGTCGACGTCTCCCTGTTCTGCTTCCCCCTCGCCGCTTTCTTCGTCACCGCTCATGCGGCGCGCGAATTCTTCCAGGTCTTCGTAGAACATCGGCAACCTGGCAAGCAAGGCACTCTGGTGTTCGGGAGACATCTTTCTGAAGTTGGTGTTGTCAACCATGAATCCCATGCTTTCGACGAACTGAAGCGCCTCCATTTCGGTTTCGTGATAATCGTCGCGAGATACCTCCGGGGGATCATGAAGATAGATGAGGCATTCCTTACTCTGTAAGAGGTGGAGATAGATGTAGATTGAAAAGGAGCCAGAGGGGTTCCTGACACCCATGATATACACCTTGGCAGGCTCAAGCGGTTTGCCGGCAGCCGCAACCAGCGGGTTGTTGATCGACTCTATTATCGCAACAATCTGATCCTGCTGTGCTTTTATCGACTGGTAGTCTGATCTTATTTCGTACACGTAGGCCGCTCCGCCACTGCTTACCTTACGGTAATCGTGTATTCGTCATTGAAATTCTGGGTCTCGTTCGCCGTTCTGGTGTACTGAATCAGAGGTTTTTCTATCATAACGTTGTTACCTCCGATGTTTCCCTCGCCAATGATGATGCGCATGTAAACCTGCTTGGAGAAGCTCTTGCGCTGCTTGCCGATATTCTTTGTCGCGGCAAAGTGAAAAACGTTCCTCCCGGGACTGAGGTATTTCGTGATTTCCTGGACGACTTGCTCGTCATTGGAACGAATTCGCTTGAACCAAACGCTGTTGATGTAGATATCGATATCGTACTGGGTCTTGCCGGGATAGTTCTCTTCCTTTACCAGCCAGTAGCGCCTGGTGGGCGCGGTCGAGTTGCTGACCTGCGTGTCAGAATCCGTCTTGCTCTTGTTTCCTTCGCTGCCCTGGACGGCGTAACCCGGCGCGTCTATATGCACGTTACCCTCTGCATCGATGGTTACCGTGCACTTCTCGAACTTCTGGTTGGTGACCCCGTCTATGCGTGTCCCGTTCAGGTAGATGCTGCCGGCCCAGACTGCGCCGGCCAGCATTGAACTCAATGTAAAAATTACAAAAAATGCTCTTGCCGCCTTCATCTTCACTGCTCCGTTCTGTGCTTCTTTTATTTACTATCTACTCAAAATCCGTCGCCGGGTCAAGGATTTGGACTCCATCCCGGCCGTCCGGCCAGAGAACGCGGTGCAGTTGGATCTGCAGCCTGGCCTGCACCCGGCTCTCCAGAACCCAGTCGGCGAGCTTGCCCGGCTCCATAATGGGCGACGCCGGGGAAAACAAAACATTCACCCTCTGAGTAATCAGCCCGCTACCCAGGATTTTTTGCGCCCAGTCAAAATCATCCCTGTCGGCGATCACGAACTTCACCTCGTCATCAGCTTCGAGACGCGAGAGGTTATTCATGTCCATCTTCTTGCTTTCGCCTGAGCTTGGCGTCTTGATGTCCAGTATCGTCTTCGTCCCCTGCGGAACCGGTGTTATGTCCAGGCTGCCGTTGGTCTCAAGGGCTACCAGCTTCCCGGCATCCAGCAACTCACGGCACATGTCCAGGCTTGCCGGCTGTAAAAGTGGCTCTCCTCCTGTAATTACGATCAAACGGTCACCTTCCTCGAAAAGCCTGCTGAGCAACTTGTCGAGAGCCATGCGGCTACCGGCCTCCCAGGCCTGCCGCGTGTCACACCAGGCACAGCGCAGGTTGCAACCCGCCAACCTGACGAAAGAAGCCGGCAATCCTGCCAGACTGGTCTCACCGGCGATAGAGCGAAATACC
>CAZDDA010000509.1:0-2311 GCA_964504085.1 uncultured Thermotogae bacterium
GCCCTCGTGGTCGGACTCACGTAACCGAGGCTCCGGAAAACCCGGGGCGGTTCAAGTGCTTCACGCGCGGGCAGCCGATGGAGGGAGTAAAGGTCGCCAACAAGAAGTACGCTCCGCGCTGGGGCAGGTTTACCGTCAAGAGCGAGGACCAAGTTGAGTTCGCTGTGCGTTCTTTGACGGAGTCGCAGGCGCGCCTAAAGGCTGCCATAAAGGCGGGAGAGCCGACAAGCTACTACTCCGGTGGGCAAGGTTTTGCAAAGAAGGAAGTGGAGGATGATGGGATAGGTGATGTGTAAAGGTGTTCTAGGTGCGACTCGGGGGGCGGTGTGAGTGAACTCCTGCCAGGAACGGAAGTTAGGGCCCGTGGTCTTCGCTGGGAAGTCGTAAGGTCTGAGCGTCTTGGGCCACAAACCCTGGTGCGGCTGCGAGGACTAGAAAGGGCGTTATTGGGCAACGAGCTCGATCTTCTACACCCCTTCGAGCCCATCGAACGCGTTACCCAAGAGTTGCGTCCCGAGAAAGCCGGCTCTCTGAGTAACTGGCGACTCTACCATCAGGCGTTCCTTCTTGAGCAAATCCTCGGCCAAGATGCCTTCCTCGCCGTCCAGCCCGGACGGCTCCGCCTCGAGCCCTATCAGCTCGTTCCGGTTCTCCGAGCAGTCCAGATGAGCCGTCCCCGAATCATGCTCGCCGATGGGGTTGGGCTTGGGAAGACGGTCGAGGCCGGGCTTGTTCTATCGGAGCTAGTGGCTCGCCGTCTGGCACACCGCATCCTCATCGTATCGCCAGCCGGCCCGCTCCTGAGACAATGGAGAACCGAAATGACTGAGCGCTTTGGCCTGCGCATGGAGGTCATAGATCGCGCTCTGCTGACGGAGGTGCGCAGGGGAACAGAGCTCGGGGCCAACGTATTCGACCATATCCCACTGGGGCTCACGTCCATCGATTTCATCAAGCAGGAGCGTATTCTGGAGCAGCTTGAGCGAAGCAGCTACGACGTGATTGTGATCGATGAGGCTCACCACTGCATGGATCTCGGAGCATCAGGAGACCGAGAAGATTCACAGCGCCGTCGTCTGGCTCAGGTCCTGGCTCAGCGTTGTGATGCATTGATACTCGCAACGGCAACGCCGCATGATGGAAGTGATCGTTCTTTCGCTTCCCTGTGCGAACTGCTGGACCCATCCCTCGTCGATGGCCGCGGTGCACTCAGAGGAGAACAGTATCGGCTTCACGTCGTGCGGCGTCTTAAGAAACACATCAAGAATCAGGAAACTGGGGAACCTTTGTTCAAGGAACGAATTGTCAGACCGATTCCGGTGCGAGTGAATCAAGACGCCGAAGCTGACTTTGCTGAACTCCAACGAGCCCTACTGGAGCTGGTTGGCCCCGAGCTGCGACGGGCCTTTCGATCGAGAAACTACAGCGACGTCCTCTCCTTCATCGCGCTTCTGAAGCGGAGCGTTTCCACCGTCGAGGCATGCCGGGGCACACTTCAGGCAGTGGCCAGCCGCCTTCACGGTCTCCTGGCTGAGAGCGCTGAAGCCATTGACAACAAACGTCAGCGGATACGGACCCTTCGGGAGTATGAGCGAAAGCTTAGACGATTCGGAACACTCACCCCGGAGGAGGAACAGGAACAACAGCTCCTTGAAGCCGAGGATATGGCTCAACATCTATCCGCCTTGCAAAGGGAAGTGCGCTCGGGTACTCGGCAGATCAAGAGGGCAGCTAACGTCGTGGAAGCCCTTGACGAGCTGGTTACCTTGTCAGAGGCGGCGCTGCTCGCGGATCCGAAGCTCCGCTATCTCGTGACTCAGATCGAGAAGATACGAGCTGAAGAGCCGAGAGCCAACGTTCTTGTCTATACGGAATACACGACCAGTCAGCAGGCCGCCGCCCAGGCTCTACAGGTCGCCAGCCTTGGCGACATTCTGACGATGTGCGGCGATGACAAAGACACGGACCGTCAGAAGATCACGGATCGCTTCCGGGCACGGGATGGGCTTGTGCTCGTGAGCACAGATACGGCAGCGGAGGGCCTAAATCTGCATGATCGATGCCACCACCTAATCCATCTGGAGCTTCCGTTCAACCCTAACCGCCTCGAGCAGCGAAATGGGCGCATCGACCGCTATGGACAAGAGAGTAACCCCATTGTGCGGTATCTCTATCTCTGCGGGACCTTCGAAGAGCGTATCCTCCTTCGGTTGATTGCCAAGTACGAGCGCCAGCGCGCGCGTCTGACCTTCGTACCCAATACCCTTGGCGTCTCCGCCTCTACAGATGCTGCTTCTGAGCGGCTGCTGAG
>CAZDDA010000510.1:0-2303 GCA_964504085.1 uncultured Thermotogae bacterium
GCCATGGCAGACAGGGCAAAGAGCGCCACAAGCAAACTCGCTATGACACCCCCTATAGCTATTCTCTCTTTCACCGTTGTACCTCCTTAAACAATTGGCTTCTCAACTATTGGCCGAGAACTACTAGCTATTACCACTATCAAACAACATAATGCAGGCCGAATCAAGAGTCAAGTTCATGTGAAATATACCCGAATTCTCCAGTGGCTCTCACACAACACGCATGGATCGAACATCACGGACCCTCCGGTACCCCGTGAAGGGGCTATATCCGGGGTGTGAAACCTGAAATCGATGCACATCCAGCCCTAGGATTTCAGCCGAACGCAAAGAGCGCAGAAGCAGTGCCCTGAGGGAAGAGAGCTCAAGGCACATAAAGGGTCTGCAGCTCCTCCGGCTTCGGCCACTCAAGAGTTCGAAAGTCGTGAACTACACTAGGGTGTAGAGCGCACTCAGAATACCTGGATTGCCTTTCTGCCGCGGCTCACCCTTTCTTCTTCTTCCTGAGGACCACCTCTCTGAGCCCGTCAGGCACTCATTTGGTGTTGGCGAACTCCTCCTTGGCGCGGCGCATTGTCTCTGGTTCGGTGAACAGATCGATTGCCGTCATGGCGAGGGCCTTCGCGGCGATGAGCATGACCGCTCGGCCGCGTTCCGAGACAGAGGCTTGTGCGAACTCTCGTGAGTGGCCGGCCACCTTCTCATCGCAGATCCGGATGTAGGGATGGATTGCTGGCACGGCCTGGCTGACGTCGCCCATGTCGGTCGATCCCAGCCCCGCATCGACGGGGGGAGGGTTGAGCGGCTCGCCCAACGCCTCCAGGTTCTTCGCGAATGCCGTGCCCAGCGCCCGGTTCGGCTTCATCGCCTTGTAGGCGTGTCCGAATGTCTCAAAGGAGAGAGTGGCACCGGTGCCCAGTGCCGCCCCTTCGGCGCAGCGCCGCAGTTTCTCCAGCAGCTCGTCCCGATAGTCAGACTCCGGCGCTCGCACATAGAACACGGCGGCTGCGACCTCTGGGACAATGTTCGGCTTGGCGCCGCCATTTGAGATGATGCCGTGGATGCGGGCCCCGTCCTTGATGTGCTGGCGCAGAGCGTTTAACCCGTTGAACGTTTGGATGACTGCGTCGAGGGCATTGACCCCCTTCTCCGGCGAACCCGAAGCGTGAGAGGCCTTGCCGTGAAACTCGATCCTGACTTCGGTGATGGCGAGACTTCCTCTGTCGACGACAGTATGAGCGGAGGGGTGAAACATCATCGCTGCATCGACGCCATCGAACAGCCCCGCCTCGATCATGATCACTTTCCCTCCTCCGCCCTCTTCGGCGGGTGTACCCATGAACACGAGTTTTCCCGGCAGTTCCGATTTGATTGCACCCAAGGCAAGACAGGCGCCGAGTGCAGAGGCTGCAATGAGGTTGTGACCGCAGGCATGGCCGATTTCTGGCAGGGCGTCGTACTCGCCGAGAATCGCCACGGTTGGGCCGACACTCGTTTGCGGGTGTGTCGCCAGGATCGCAGTGTCCAAATTTGCTGTCCCCAACTCGACGGAGAACCCATCTCTTCGGAGTTCATCGGCGAGAACTTGCGCCGCGCGCACTTCCTCGAATTTCAGCTCGGGGTGATCGAAAATGTCTTGACTGATCGACAACAGACGGTCTTTGATCGAATCAACGTGTGCACAGACTGTGTTCTTCCACTCGTTCATTCAGGCCTCCTTGGCTTAATCATTCAGCGAAACGTGGCGTGATTCCGAGCTTTTCAGGATTTTTCTCCGTCTTACGCCATCGGTTCAAACCGCGCCTGGAAGAAGCGGAGAAGCTTTGGCTCATACACCATCTTCAACCCCCGTACTTGCTCACGGACGTCGTACGCTGCCTTGACGGCCTCGGCGACCACGTCCATGTGGGCCTGGGTGTATACCCGGCGAGGAATCGTCAGGCGTGTCAGCTCGAGGGCGGGATAGCGGTGGTCGCCGGTCTTCGGATCTCGACCGGCACTGACAATGCCCCGCTCCATGCTCCGCACACCGGAATCGATGTACAGCTCGGCCGCCAATGTCTGTGCCGGGAACCGGTCCTGCGGGAGGTGCGAATAGAAACGCTTGGCGTCGAGGAAGATCGCGTGGCCTCCCACCGGCTGCACGATGGGAATGTCCCAATTTACGAGCAAGTCTCCCAAGTAGCGGACCTGTTCAACGCGTGATTGCACGTGGTCATCCTTCACGCATTCAGAAATCCCAATTGCGAGTGCCTCCATGTCGCGCCCGGCCATTCCTCCGTAGGTGTGAAGACCTTCGTAGA
>CAZDDA010000511.1:0-2303 GCA_964504085.1 uncultured Thermotogae bacterium
CCGATGACCTCGCCGAGCCGTTCCTTCGCTCGGACATCGGCGCCGTAGTGGCGATCGACGCGCTCGGCTTCATCCTCGGAACCGCGATCGCCGAGCGCCTCGGGGTCGGCCTCGTCCCGGCGCGGAAGGGCGGGAACCTCCCGGTCAAGACGATCCCGGAGACGTTCGTCGACTATACCGGCGAGGAGAAGGCCCTCGAACTGCGCACCGATGCGCTCAAGCCGGGCGTGGCCGTCCTCATCGTCGACGAGTGGATCGAAACCGGCGCGCAAGTCTCCGCCGCCATCGCTCTCGTCGAGCGAGCCGGCGCCTGCGTTGCCGGCGTCGCCGCGATCAGGATGGATCGTTGTCCCGTGACCGATACCCTGCGGAAGCAGTACACCGTACACACCGTCTGGGAAGACGCCTGACGGGACCGCCAGGTTGAAGCACTTCCCTGTGGGCCTGACCGACTAGCGAGTTGAGTGTTGTGTCGCTTGAACTACACGCGACTAGGTGAACCCTTCCAGCTCTCTCCGGATTCTCTCCCCAGCCGCCTCGACGCCACTACTGATGTCAATCCACACAACACCGTCGATGTCAGATGGCAGCTCCGTCGGCCCATCGTGCAGCACGATTATGCGGCCTGACTCGCGGCCGAGCTGGCCGTAGAAGAACCCCATCTCGAAGATCACGTTCGGCCGCGATCTTCGCATCTCATCATTGCTGAAGGTCTCAGACAGCACAACATCGTCAGGAGTCAGGAGTACGAAGACGAAGTCCGCAAGCTTCGAATACTTCTCGAACTTCTCGATGATCGTCTTCCCACCGCTGTGCTGTTCGCGCAGGACTACAGGTTCGTTCCATCCAAGGCGGTTGCGGATGAAGTCCTTGCACTGCAGCAGCCGCGTCTCGTCATGGCCATGCACAATGAACGCCGTGGGCGCGGTCTCCTCGCCGAGACCTAGTTTCTTGAGGGCGAAGAGGAACGGCCCTCGTCCGTCGCTCTTATTGACGAACGGGATCTCGTTCTCTGTAGCCCAGTTCCGCGCATCGAGAGTGGCGAATCCGCCGGAGAACAGAATGATCCGGAGCTCGGGAGATTCCACCTTGAACCTGCGGGCAAGTGCAATGCCCGTTTGGTGGGATCCGCGGCTTTCCTCGTTCGTGATTCCTGTCTCGTCTGGATCATTCGGGAGCATCACGTCAATCATCGCGCCTTCGAATCCAGCCAAGTCCTCTTCCAGGGCGTCTGCAACCGACTGAACCAGCCTCACTTCCAAGCCCAGGTCAAGGAGCGTCTCGGAGATGAGCGAACCGAAGAGCAGATCATCCTCAACGACAAGAAGGCGAGTCATTGATTCCGCTGCCCTGGCGTGAAGATTCCTGTCGCCTTTGACTTGATCCGCTGCACTGCCTTTTCGAGGGGAGTCTCACCCTTCCTCAAGAAGAGGACCCCCTTTCGCTTCAATCGATCGATGACTCGCTGCTCGCCGATGACTGAGAGGCATATGATAGCCGTACCCGGGAAGTGGTGAAGCGTGTAGTCAACGAGGTGATGGCCTGTCGTAGCGGAGTCGATCTCGGGGAAGTCAGGCCCTGCAGGCATCATGATATCGGTGACCAAGACCGCGATCTCGGTTTCATGTAGCGCCTTGACTGCCTCGGTCATGCTGGAACAGCTGAGGCATCGGAATCCCTCGGCCTCCAGCACCGCGTGAAGCGCATCCTGAAGGTGAGGTTCATCATCTGCGAAGAGTATCGTTCTTCCCCTACTCATGGGTTAGGCAATCCTTAGGGAAGCGAAGGACAAAAGAGGAGTGCCGGCCGGAGACTTCGACGCCCGCTGAGCCCCTGTGCAGTCGCATTATGTGACTGACAAGATAGAGCCCGATTCCCGTTCCAGCTGGAACGCGCTGTCTGGCACCGTCCCCGCGGTAGGTCCGATCGAATAGCCTGTCGCGTTCCTCGTCGGCTATTGGTATGCCGAAGCTGTGGACTCGCAGGGCAATGTACTCGTCCTCGATGGCGTCGATAGCGATTTCGCTGCCGGCATCGGAGTACTTCACTGCATTCTCGAGGAGGTTCGAGATGGCCTGCGACACAAGCGTCTTCTCTACACTCAGTTTGCCTCCCTTGAACGTCCGCCGGAACGACTTCTCGTCAACCGAAATGCTGGTCTTGGTTTCGAAGGCCTGCGGCTGGAAGTCATTTTCCAGGGTGATCGCGAGGCGAAGCATGTCGACCGGTTGCGGTTGCTCACGGAACTGGCCCAGCTCGTTATCTGTCTCAAGATTGGACATCAGCGTGAAGTTCTTGATGAG
>CAZDDA010000512.1:0-2302 GCA_964504085.1 uncultured Thermotogae bacterium
TAGGCTTGAGTACGCGATCGACCTCTTGGAGGCACTTTCCGATATCGGGAACAAAAGTCAACGTGCCCCGACTGACGATGATATCGGCGTAATCGTCTGCGAAGGGCAGCCTCTGAGCATCACCCTCAACAAACCTGAGGCGGGCTTCCAGACCGGCCTCGCGAACCCTCTTTTCAAACAGCGGTTTCATGTCGGCATCGGTGTCCAAACCGATGATTGTGAACTTCGACCGCTTGGCGAGTTCGACGTCGAGATTGCCTGTTCCGCAGCCGATATCAATGCAGATTCCCTCGCGGATTCCCCCGATCTCGCCAAGCATCCGCATGGCAGTCAGAGGATAGGTGTGTTTGACCCGATGTTCCACTACCCAATCGAATGCCTCGGCGTGCGTCGTGCCAGCGGTGATCGTAAACCCCGCCTTCGACCTCGACCAGAACAGATGTCCTGTCGGCCCGCCGACAAAGCTAACGAATCCGGTTGCTTCGGCGCGATCGGTAAGCACGGCTGCCCAAACCGGATCACCACCCGGGTGCTTCCAGGCGACTTTCCTAGCACCGGGAAGCAAGCCTATCGGGGCTTTTTCGTTTCCTTTCTTCACCATGCAGAAGACGGCGTCGTACTTGATTCCATTCTTTTTAATGAGTTTACTTACCTCGGCAACCGGCAGGAAGCTAATTGATACCTTGGAGCCACTGCGCCGATGGTATTCGTCGGCAATAGTCTGGATGGGCTCTTTGAGCCGCTCATCTGCCAAAACCGTGCAAACCTTGCCGCCCGATTCGTCTTCAGTGTCACCTGATCGTTGCTCCTCCGCTGACCAAAGCACACCTGCAGGGCTGGAAACAAATGCCAGGATGATCAGAATTCGGCGAACACACGATGTGCCGACCGATGAGGTTGGGCGTTGATAACGAGCCATTCTGTCTTCCTCTCGTGGCGTTTGGCGGATTCGCGCATCCCGCTTACACAACTGAAGTATATCGCGGGATTCGGTCGAGATCGAGTCTCCGGGGATCGGTATGATCAATTTGTTCCGGGAAACAGAAGTGGTTCCCCTATTCGCAGGACAGGACTTTCAACCCCATTTCTGAACAGGAGAGCTACGGCCATTCTATACCCGGGAATCTACCAACACGCACGTTAAATCACGATTCACCCGCGAAACGATGGCTGGGACGTTGTGCTGACCTGGCAGATCACCTATGGGAAGTGATCGACAACTTCGTGGCCTACTATCACAAGAAGCGATCGCACCGCGGATTGGAGTACAAGACACCCGAGCAGGTCGACCGAAAAGAAGATGCCGAGACGATCGAATCACTCAAGCGAAGCGATCTCGTTCGGCGCGAGTCGCTCGGTAGGGCTGTGAAATGGTACGAGCGGAAAGCGGCGTAGCGGTGCGATTCTATGTGGGCAGTTCCAACCGCGCACAGAAATACGAGACCCTTCGCACGAGATCGGCTCGACATCTCGGGCAACTAAAGTGGAACACAATCCCCATCTATGGTAAACTATGAACCGCTGTTAGGCCTGAAAGCGTTATCACTTGGACGGAGATCTTCGATGAAACCGAGATTCTGCATGCCGCTGACCGTCAGCGGTCTGAAGCTACTTACGTGCCTCGTCATTTTGAGCATCGTCACCTCTGCGATGCCGGCGGACGCCGGGACGCTGGAGATTCCCGCTTGGTCGTTCGCTCGCGGCAATATCGTGATCGATGCCGATCCGGCGAAGTACGCCGATGCAGGGCCGGTCGTGATCAGCGGGGAGCAGCAGCCCTGGGGTTGGCGGGTGGAATACGACATCGAGTATCCCGTTGAAGGTATGTACAGGCTACACCTCCAGTACGCGTCGACCGAAGCGCGACCTCTCGAGGTGCTTTTCGATGGCCGGAACATCAACAAGATCGGCACGCGCATCGGCCTGGACCCGAAGACCGGGGAGCCCTCACCGAAGAGCAGCGGCGCGACAACGGAACTGCTTCTCAACCACTTCGGCGGTCCCGCCAACCTCTCGTCTGTGCGCAAGGGCAAGGCGAAGGCGGGAAAGCATACAATCATCTTGACAAGCCAGACGCCATTGCCGCATTTGGTATCCTTGCGCCTGACCACGGTGGAGCCCTTTCCTGAAGATTGGCAGCCGGCCGAATACAAGGTGAAGGACTTGGCCAGCGTCCCGCGGAAGTTCCACAAGCATTTCACGCAACCGGGCACGGCAGACGTGGCAGCACTGCGCCTTCCCGTGGCGGATCCCCAAAACCCCAGGAGCAAGAAAACGATCAAGATTCCTGCCTGGACGTTTG
>CAZDDA010000513.1:0-2300 GCA_964504085.1 uncultured Thermotogae bacterium
ATCAAGGACGAATCCCAACGCCTGAAGCTCAACTCATTCAAGGTGCTAGGCGGTTCTTATGCAATCTACAACGTGCTGCGGCAGAGGCTCGGCCTGGTTGATTCCGAACTCACGCTTGATGATCTCAGACGCCCAGAGTACCGCAAGAAGCTCGGCACTCTGACATTCGCTGCTGCGACGGATGGCAACCACGGTCGTGGAGTCGCGTGGGCAGCGCAAAAGCTTGAACATCGGTGCGTGGTCTACGTTCCGAAGGGAACCGCGACAGCCAGGATAGCGGCAATTGAGGGCTATGGCGCTCAAGCAACTGTGATCGATGGCAACTACGACCAGACAGTCGAGAGGATCTGCAAGGACGCCGAGAATAATGGATGGCAGGTCATCTCGGACACCGCATGGCAAGGGTATGAGGACATCCCCATCTGGGTCATGCAGGGCTATGCAACGCTCTTCTCCGAAGCACAGGAACAGTTTGCCGCTCAAGGGATCGTTCGCCCCACGCATGTGTTCCTCCAGGCGGGCGTCGGAGCACTCGCGGCAGCCGGCGTTGCCTACTACCGAAGTCTGTTTGGACCCAAGGCCCCCTTTGCTACGATCGTTGAGCCATCGACCACCGCCTGCTTGTTCGAGTCTGTTCGGATTGGCAAAGGGGAACCCTATCAGATCGAGGGAGACCTCCAAACGATCATGGCGGGCCTGTCCTGTGGCAGGCCGAATCCTATCGCCTGGGATGTCCTGTGGGACTGCGCACAAGTCTTCATCTCGTGCCCCGACTTTGTCGCCGCACGCGGAATGCGGATTTACGCAGTCCCACTGTCAGATGATCCGTTCATCGTTTCCGGGGAGTCGGGAGCCGTCACACTCGGCGTTCTCACCCTTATCATGCAACGCCCCGAGCTTGCCCCCCTACGGGACCATCTCAGCTTGGACAGTGATTCACAGGTTCTCCTCATCAATAGCGAAGGGAATACCGCTCCCGATGAGTTCCGTAGGGTCGTTTGGGAGGGAGCCCTTGGCGTACCTGCGTCATTCAGTGTGAGCCAGGTGGGACGCTAGACACTCCTTGACCTGAGGGCTTTCGATGATAGCAGATGTTGTGGTGCCAACATCTGCTATCATTTCACAGCTTCCGAACGCGTTCTACACTCAGCCCCCCAGGCTCCAAAGCGGCTTTTCCATGTAGACATCGAAATCCCTCTTAGATGCGCATTCGCGCTTTCCTTCAGAGTTTGCCAGTCCCTATCGATTCCGGCATCATCTTTCGGGTGGCGGGGGATTCCCTCTTCTCATCCCGCCAGCAAGTTGGCGCAGTGCAAGGAGGAATCCATGACCACAGAAATCTTCTACTACTCGGGGACAGGCTTCACGCTCGCCGCGGCCAGGCTTATGGCAGCCGAACTGGGGGACAACGTTGCTCTCACACCGATGGTTGCCGCCACGCGGGAGCGGAATCCCGAGTCCGAAGCCGACAAAGTGGGGCTCTTCATGCCGATGCACTCGTTCGGCATTCCGCGACCCGTTCGGGAGTTCTTGAAGTCAGCCCGCTTTCCGAGGGCTCGCTACATCTTCGTGCTCATGACACGCGGAGGGGCTCCCGGTAGAGTCGACAAGCAGATCGCCCGATACCTTCGGCGTCAGGGGAAACGGTTGAATGCCTTTCAGTTCGCAACCACCCCCAATACGTTCGACATCATCTGGCCCGTGCCCACCGACGATACGGTTCGCCAGGCACGCACACAGCATGACGACGACATCAGAACGTTCGCTCGAGTTGTAGCCGCGTCGGGGGATTCGATCAATATCGGCTACCGGAACCGGTGGCTTGAGTATTCTCTGTTCCCGTGCTTGAAGGTCGTGAATCGCGTCACCGGCTATTTCTCGCTACAGAAGAATCTCTTCGCCGACGACCGGTGCATCGGGTGTGGCCAATGTGCTGAGGCCTGTCTGTCCGGCAAGATCACGATGCACGACGGGAAGCCCCGTTGGGATCCCGAAGTCGACTGCCATTTCTGTCTTGCCTGTCTGCACCTCTGTCCTCAGACGGCGGTGCAGGTGCGACATACCAAGACACCACAACTAGAGAGGACGCATGCTGCCGGCGTGACGCTGAACGACATTGCGGCGCAGAAGTGAACCACTCCGCCGACATCGGCGCGGAGTTGGTCCCGCCAACAGATCAACAGGGAAGAGAAGAATCAGAGACGATTCAACGGCTAGGGAGGAGTGCAAGTGAAGACGCACGGGCACACGAGGAACTCATCAACCAAGGGAGATGAATAGCATGAAGATCCTAGCCATCA
>CAZDDA010000514.1:0-2300 GCA_964504085.1 uncultured Thermotogae bacterium
CCTGAATCCGCTGGTTCACCTCTCGAAGTGGTTCAAGCATGCCGTGGCGGATGCATTTCAGCACCAGCTTGCCAAGCGTCACGACCGACTTGCGGAGCGAGCAATAGATAAGGACATCTTTCTCCTGCTCAACGAAACGCCATGCCGCAGCTAAGGTCAGCTCGTTCTTATCACTGGGAAACCTTCTCCGTCTGGGCGAACCCTCTGGAGGATCCTGTGTCTCGATGAACCGCGGGACGAATGGGCTTTCGTTTTCAACCTTTACCTCTAGGAGCGCGGCGTCAGACAGCCAGCGCAGAACCCCGAATCGTTGTCGAGTGGGCCGCCACGCCGAATGGATTGGTCCTCCCGGCTCGTCTTGTCGAATCCAGGCAACTAGGTCGCTCATCTCTTCAGGAGTTGGAAAAAGCGCTGATAGGCAGACCACTCTGCGAGATTCTGCGTCCGAGCGCCGAAGAAGGCGCTGCACGAGAGCTTCGTATCGAACCTCACGTTCGTTTGGGCCGAGCATATGCCCCTCGTCGAGCACGACGAGTCCCACATCGTCGATGATCGAGGGATCGTTTCGTAGCGCGAAGTCCAGTTTCTCCGGCGTCGAAACGACGATCTTCCCCTCCCGGAGGGTTTCGGCGTCACTGCTCTCGATCCCAGCCGAGCCATAAAGCGAGGACACGGAAAAGCCGAGGGGCAGAAAGATCTCAGCAAGATCGCGCTCCACTTGCGCTGAAAGGGCTCGAAGTGGCGTGACGTAGACGATGCGTTGGTCCAATGCCAACGTGCGAAGTATACAGATCTCAGCGATCCGCGTCTTCCCGGCACTGGTTGGTAGCGCCACCACCAAGTCATCAGCGGGGTCTATGGCTCGATGGACGGCTTTAACCTGCGATGGCCAGAGTTCGATGGACGATCGTCTGGCTGCGTGCAACCGTTGAATGTAACTGCGACGCAGGTTTTTCCACTTCTCCCCGGCCTCATCACCCGTCGGAAGCAATGGGATCTGCTGATGGAAGCTCAGTTTCCAGAGCTCATCGATCAAGTGCAACGCCATAGTAGATGTCCACCAGTGACTCACGGCATGCAGGTCCCCAGAAGCCTCGGCCGTCGCAAAAAGCCGATGCTTTGCCTCCTTCGCGAACGCCCCCTCGCCCGTCGTGAGAGCGTGCTCGAATAGTGCGAGGCTCCGCATGAAGGCGCTAGTGAGAATCTCGTGAATTGCATCTGTCTCATCGAACTCAGCTTCATCACTAAGTCGCTGTGCAATTTGTGCGTCTTGGTGTTCCTCGTCGAGCAGCCATGCCGCCACCTGAGCGTGCATTTCGTCGAGGGCTCTCCGGAGAAGCTGAACGAGAGCACCCTCGGTCGGCGCGAGGTTTTCTCCACTGATACCGTCAGGTAGTATCGAATACGCCCGTGCCGCGAAGCCGCCAAGGTGAAACGCGACCGCCGCACTTACACGGTTGAAGCCATGATCAGATCTGTTCGCATCTCCACGGTGCACTGCGGCCTCGATAGCCTCGCCGGAAATTAGGAAGGCTCGCGCAAGCGTTGTGATGTCACTGTTCTGAGATCTCAGCCGCAGCGCCATTGCGAGCACCGTGTGTGCGTAGTCAAGCAGGTCCTCCGTCAGGCTAGCTGCAAATGGCGGCGAGCCCTCGGGAAGCATCCCGTTGTTCCAAATAAGCCCACGGGCCAGCCCCTTGTCCAAGAGCCGCTCTCGGAAGTCTGGGATGATGGCAGCCTCCAACCGACTGTGCAGCTCTGCTATCGACTCAGCCATTTACAACCTCGAGAACAAATCCTCTATAAAACTGCCGTGGTCTTTGATGTGGACTCCGATTGCATATCGGCGCCGCTTGTTCCTACATGCCCGAAGGTGAATGAATAGATGATTGTCGGGCTTGTTGCCCGACAGAGTAAAGAGAAAATGCTCAACCTTGTATTCCCGGAAACTCTGGAGAACAGCTTGCTCCAAGTCCTGGGCGAGTTCATCCTTCCCCATCTCGCGCAGACGATCCGCTACGAAGAGCACAGAGTGTCGTGTCGGCCGCCCCCGGTCTCGATCAAGCGCCTTCGCGGCTTCCTCAACCGCGGAAGCAGTGAGCATCGCGCGACTCTTCGATTCTCCTTTCAGGAACTTCAGCCGACTCTTTGAATCCCTCGCGACCGCAACTATGTCGTCTCCGCGGAGTGCCATGTTGCGACCGTCCTTCCAACGCAACCGGCGTACCGGTACCTGGAAAGACAGCTGGCGTTCCGCAACTTCCGTGGCGAGGACCTCACCAAAATCCCCAGAACGAGCC
>CAZDDA010000515.1:0-2300 GCA_964504085.1 uncultured Thermotogae bacterium
CGTTGGACCAAACCGTTTTGGCAGGCCAACCTAAGGACGAAAACCTCGATCCGCGTGGCGTGCTCACCTAGCCTGGATTCCCACAGGCCCGGCTCGACCTAACAGAATGCGGGATTTCGGTGGTCTGCGCAACGGTCGCGGTGTTAGGTATTGGCTTAACCCCACAAAGGACCGGCCTGCTCATCCGAAGGCGAGCCTGAGCCGCTTTCGACCGAGCCAAGGGATGGGATGCTCCGTCTTCTGAAAGCCCGCGGCCACGAGCAGTGGATTGTGCGCACGCTTCTGGTAGCGGACGACGATTTCCCGCTCCGTGATCATGATCTGGGCTGAGGCGTCGATGAAATCACGAAATAGATGACGTGATTTAGCGGTTTGGTAATGGTTGCCAATTTGCCACGCAAAACAGCGGTACAGGCTGCTCGCCATCAGCGTCAGTTGCAAATCGCAGTTCACCTTCATTGCGACCGCGGACGACAGGGCGTCCATGTGGAAAAAATCGATTCCATCTTCGATGTTGTTTTCGATCAGCATTCGGCGGGCGTAACGGCTGATCAACTTGCCGGCAGAACGACGCAGTTGGTTCGTCAGCAGAAGCGTTGGTTGTTCATGTCCAAGGTCGGTGATCGTCAGTTGGCGGATCGGTCCAACATAGCCCTTCAAGGTGATCTTCTCATCGAGAATGCGCGGCGTTTTGTAGAGGCGGGAGACACCTTCCAGTTCGATTTGCCGCCAGGCCGAACGGGGGCGCACAGCGGCCTCCTGCAGCAGCTTGCGTGATCGCCGTCGCAATGTGATGAATTGGATGCCCTGCTGATTCAGCTCGCTCAGGTTGGCATATGTCGTTAGCTTGGAATCGAAGATCAGCTCCTCGGGCAAGCGGCCCGTACGCCGCTTCCAATACTTGACAAAGGCCAGAATCTCGTCGTTTTGCTCGCTCTTGTGCAATTCCGCATTGGCGTAGCAGAACACCCGTGTGCCAGCATCTTGGGCCAAAAATGCCAGGATTCCCTTTTGTCGGCGGCTCCGTTTCGATACGTAGTGCTTCTCCACGAGAGCCTCGTCCCCATGGAACGGAATGGTGTGAAAGTCCAGGTCAAAGGACTTCCCGTGTGGTAGCCCGAGCGCGCTCATCGCATCGAACCACCGCCGCATTAACCGTGGGTAGGAATTGGGATTGATCCGGCAACTGTACTCGGTAAGGAACGAACGCTTCGGAATGACGTTCAGACCAGAGAACAACGCCAAACCTGGGTCCAGGACGGCACTCATGACATGCGTGTGCCTTGCCGTACCGAATAGCTTCAACGCCAAAAGGGAACGCATAGCGCACCCCGCGGGTACCATCTTGCTCCCCGGCAGCCCCGACTGGCTGATCATCCGATCGAACGGGAGCGACGCGAGCGTCGGCAGAAAGAGAAACAAGCCGCCGAATCGGGTACGGAAACTCCTGGGACTCAGATCGACTTGCCGTACGTCTGCCTTGTCGGCCACCGTGGGATGGGCGCCCGCCGGGCGTTCCTCGTCGCGGCGACGGGGAAGGCGGGCGAACCCTTCCTTCTTGAGCACCATGCCGACCGCTACCGCGCTACGGGTGATCCCCTCTCTCTTCAGGGCATCGCGAATATCGTAAACTGAGAGATTCTGCTTTCGCAGGGCAATGATCTGCTGGCGGACCGGCTCTTTCCTTTTCTGATCCTTGGGTACCGCCCTTTTCCTCGGCGGCAAAAAGAACGCCCGTTTGGGCTGCCGTCGAAACTGATGGACCAATACGCGAAAGCTGCCCGCGGTGTAGCCGAACGATCGGGCCACATCCACACCAGAGCGACCTTCGACGAAATACGCCCGTAACGCCTCGTATTGGCGGTGCGTGGGATTCTCGGGGCGGACAAAGATCTGAGCCAGATCCATTAGCTCGTCTCCTTTTCTGATAAATGTATTCCCACATTATCATATCGACCCTCTCCATGGAAGCCCGCTTTTTGGGAAACCGAAAAATGGTCATACTTGCCGAGATATGCGCGATTTCAGGAGTTGTCGGCTCGGGATCGCTCGTGGCGCTGAGATATGAGAAGCTGTGGGTGATGCATTATCAGATACTACAAAACCTTCGGTCCGACCTCAGAAACACCGGGAAATATCGCCCGTTTCGGCCGAATCCGTTAGGTCACCTACCGCCTGTGGGAATCCAGGCTAGTGGCTGCCGCACGGGCGCGCGTCTGAGCGACGGTCGATCATTCTGCTCTACGCGGGTTTCGCGAGAAGCGGGCCCGATAGGATCGGCGTGTCCTGTCGTGACTGCA
>CAZDDA010000516.1:0-2297 GCA_964504085.1 uncultured Thermotogae bacterium
CTAACAAGAGAGACATCCACTGATGAGCAGTGGAGCATTGTTCCGAGTGCTCGAGACACAGCCTCGGCGCTTAAAGGGTTCCTTGCAGTGCTGGCGTCCTCCAAGAGAGGCCTGGCGGAGGAACACAGGAAGGAGGCTCTGGTGGCGGTAAGGGACTCGCTTGCTCTCGTCTCGGCTTTCAACCCAGCAGACCCGCACGTGAAAGAGGGTCTGGAGGATCTGTGGAATGACTGCGAGCGATGGCTAGCATCTGAAGACCTCACGAAGCTGTATCGCAAGCGGAAGGCGGAGATCACAGGCGAAGCAGGAGGATAGTCCCCTGCCTGCTACAACGAGCACTCGCCCGACATCACCGTACCAAGAACCCTCGTCTGGCAGTTCACAGTGAGACTGCGCTGAGCTTCGGGATTGCAGGTTCCTCCACATTCCTGCACTCTTCTTTGACTGACTGAGCTGAGTTGATCGAGTGAGGCAGCTGGTCAACGCTCCCACTTGGCACAGAATCGACAGCGAATCCCACGAGTACATTGCTGGCATGGGAGGCGATCTGCCGATGGTGGGGGTCAGATGCTGTAGTGAATGTCAACCCTCCTTCTCTGTTGGGTCGCGGTACAGAACGCCAGTAGTGTAGACCGCATGGGTAATGAGTAGCAGCTTCCTCGCTGCGGCGATCCTCGCCACCTTCTCCGGCTTGCCTACTTCCTTCAGCCTTCGGTAGATCGAGCGGATGCTCGGGTTGTAGCGGGCAGCAGAGAGCGTCGCTTCGAACAACCGCTTACGCACCTCACGATTCCCACGCTTGCTGATCCGACTCTTCCCGTGCACCGACGTTCCAGACTGAATCTGAATTGGATCGAACCCGGCCAACGCCACGATCTGACTTCGATTGGCATCAGCGTACTTGCGGGACAGCGCCAGGAGGGTCAGCGCGGTGATCGGGCCGACGCCGGGGATCGAGAGCAGAGCAGCCAGCTTCCGCGCTGCCTGTTCGTTTTCTTCTACGATCCGCTGTGCCGCGACGAGATGCTCCTTCTCTTTCTTCTTCGGTTGCGTAGTGTTTCGTGTGTAAAAGGGGCGGTGGAAAGATTGAGACACCGGAAGCCTCTTCCCTCAGCGTGTAGGCTGAAGGACATCACAACAGGAGGTCCTGATGTCTCAATCACGAAGCTGTGTGTACGCCAAGCTACGGAAGAAGCTGGAGGAAGTCAACTCAGAGGAAGCCGGCAGCGACTGGCTGCGCGATCTGGTGGAGTGGCTGTACCAGGAGATGCTGGAGATGGAATTCGCCGAGCATGTAGGCGCCGCGCCCTACGAGCGCACGGCAGACCGCCGTGGGTACCGTAACGGCTACCGCGATCGTCAGCTACACACCCGAGTTGGAACGTTGAACCTGCGCGTACCCAGAGATCGCGACGGCAAGTTCTCCACTCGGCTGTTCGAGCGCTGTCAGCGGAGTGAACGGGCGCTGATCCTTGCGTTGCAGGAGGCCTACGTCACCGGAGTCTCAACGCGCAAGGTGAGCCGGATCACCGAGAAGCTCTGTGGGACGCAGTTCTCCAAGGACCAGGTCTCGAGGATGGCCCAGGCGTTGGATGACGAGCTCGACCGATGGCGACAGCGACCGTTGGAAGAGGATCATCCCTACCTGGTGATCGATGCGCGGTACGAATACATCCGCGAGGACGGACAGGTCGCCAGTGAGGGCGTGCTCACGGTCGAAGGGATCAACAGCGAGGGATACCGCCAGGTGATTGGAGTCTCGATGGCACCTGGGGAAGACGCGACGAGCTGGGGAGAGATCTTCCGAGGGCTGATCGAGCGGGGGCTCGACCCGTCCACCGTCGTCTGTGTGACCTCCGATGACCACCGCGGCTTGCGGGAGGCGTTGCGGAGGTACTTCCCACACGCCGGCTGGCAGCGATGCCAAGCTCACTACCAGAAGAACGCGGCGTCCAAGGTCCTACGCAAGCATCGTGGTGAGGTTCACGATCAGCTCCGCGATGTGTTCGCTGCTCCGGATCTCGCGGAAGCGCAGCGCCGAGCTCAGCAGATGATCGAGCACTGGAGTCGCCGTCTCCCCGAGTTTGCCGAGTGGCTTGAAGAGACGATCGAGCAGACGCTGACTGTCTTCCGTCTGCCCAGGAAGCATCGCGTACGGCTGCGCACGACCAACAACCTTGAGAAGCTGCATCAGGAAGTGAAGCGGCGGACACGGGTGGTACGAATCTTCCCCAACCGCCGGAGCTGTCTGCGCCTTGTCAGCGCGCTGGCGATGGAGCAATCGGACGAATGGCTGA
>CAZDDA010000517.1:0-2296 GCA_964504085.1 uncultured Thermotogae bacterium
GGCCAGATACTCCACGTCATTGATAGTCAGAGTCAGTTTCTGATTGCCGCCGGGAGGCACGATACAGGCCATGGCGTTCTGGACGCGGATGTGGCGGGTCGCAATGTCCGACGACAGGTGCCGCAGCGCGGCGATATTGGCGTTGCCGTGCTCGTCAAAGCATACGTCGACGCGGACGCCCTGGATGGTCATCCATTCGATTCGGCGCCGCAGGAGCAGGTCCAGCGTTGTTTGGTATCAGCCATTGTCGGCCTCCTTCGGCATGAACACTACAGTTCCCTCGGTTCCGGCAGGCAGGTCACACGGGGCCTTGATGACAGCGTAATGCGTGGTCTTGCCCTCGACGGCGACCACGCCCTCTTCCACGGCCAGCGGCTTGCGGGTATCGGAGAGGATGGCGTCGAGCCTCCACGTCTCATATTCGCAATATCTACATTGAGACGAGCCATAAATGTCACAAACGCAACGTACAGGCAAAGCAACCGCCCTGTATCTTTCCACTCCCGCCAGCTTGGCCTCCAACTCAGCCACCCTCGCCCGCAACTCGTCCTCGATGGGCCTTTCCTGCCATGTTTCAAAGGGTTGCTGATGTTCGCAGTCATTGCACATGACATCATCAATTCGATTAAAGCGCACATCGCCACTCCCGCAGTATGGACACGCCCTCAGTTCTTCACTCATCGCCTACCTCCTACTTCAAAACGTCGGCCAGTTCGGCCAGTTCTGGGTTTGTCCTCGCCCTGTTGCCGATCTCCCGCAAGCGGTACTCAATGTTCTGCCTCGTGCATCCGAACTCTTGCGCTACCGCCGTGTTGTTGACCTCGCCGTGTTCCCTGATGTGTTCCAGCGTTCTTACAGCGACATCGCGACGACCGTCGGTTGTGGACTCAAGCAGCCGCTCGACGGCCATCTTCATGTCGGCTTGCTCAAGCCCGGCAAGCTGGTTTGGCTTGGCGTGTTCGCCAGCAAGGTCAATGATGCTGACGTAATCGCCGTCAATCTCGACAACATCTGGGACGTGGTTGGCGTCCATGACCTGCGCCACCCGTGCATGGCTCCTGATCTTGCCGATCTCCCTGGCCGCCTCAAGCGTTGACACGGACTTCGTCGTTCCCCACTCCATCTCCCGCCGCTTGTTGAGGATGTTCAGCGCGGGCCTCCACGTTCTGTACGGCAGAGCCACGGGGTATCCCGCCCTGGTGGAGACTTCTTGCAGCGCCGACCTGACGGTCCAGCGGGCATACGTCAAGAACCTGATCCCCACCCGGCGGTCGTACTTGTCGAAGGCTCGTATCAGCGCGACGTTGGCCTCTTGCACAAGATCCTCGAACGGCAGTCTGCTCCCGTAGAAGCCGAACGCCGACTTGATAGCGAACCGCTGGTGGTGCAGGATGATCTTGTCCCTTGCCGACTCGTCGCCGCTTTCGTAGGCGTCGAACAGTGCGACCTCCTGCTCTTTAGACAGCGGCTTGAACTTGCCGGCTTCTTCAAGGTAGAACTCTGCCGACAGTGATTCCGACTTGTTTTGGTATCCGCTTCCCATGTTCATCCGACGTTCTCCGGTCGTTCGGTGTCTCTTTTGATGGGCCATTGCGTGCCGATGTAAGCTTCTATGAACTTATTCAGGTTGCTGGAGTGTACGCAGATCAGGAACCCCGGCTTGTTCTTGTCGATCAGGGCGACGACGGGGACTTTGTCCTCCTTCTTTGCCAGCGCCGCCGTCTCGTCGTGGAGCGTCCTGACTGCGTGTACCTTCCGGTGCTTGGACTCGATGAACAGCTTGTCGTGGAGCGAGTCGGACCTGGTCATCTTGGAGTTGCCGCCGGACAGTGGCGTTCGTTCTGACCCGAAGAAGGCCGCGACTCTACGCTCTCCCTGCTTCCATGTGTTCTTATGCAATTCCCTTGGCCCTTCGTCGTGCCGCTGCGTACCCCCGCATCCGGCGCTCCTTGAGTTGGTTGATGTACACCTCGTCGATCTGCTCCGGCGGGTCGTAGTCGTTCGTCTCGCTCCACATTGTCTCGCCGTACCACCCGCTGTGGATGATGGCCTTGCACTTGTCGCACATGGTGCCGTCGTACTCGACGGGTTCAAGGCAGTTCATGCAGGCGTATTTCATTGCGACCATCCTTCCGGGATGACGATGACGGTGACGGGATAGCGGTGCCGGTCTCCCCACTCAAACTCAGGAAGCAGGGCCTCAGCAAACATCAGTCCGTTGTCATCCTCTACAATCTGCCCCTCCACCACGGCCAGTGGCTTGCGGGTGCGCGCGGCGGTGTCCAGAAACTCGATG
>CAZDDA010000518.1:0-2296 GCA_964504085.1 uncultured Thermotogae bacterium
GATTCCGGTCAGTTCGTGGCCCTCTTTGGCGAGGTCAAGCTACCAGGTACCGATCTCCGGGGCCTTGCGTTCTCGACTGAGAACGATGACCAGATCGGGAGGTATCTGAGCAGGACCGGGGCAGTCTTACTAACCAACGTCCATTCTGTGGGACTCCTTACGACTAGCCCCTCGTACGTCCGGAAGCCGGACTCGCCCGTTCCTCCAGACGAGCGTGATCTCGTCGACATCGTGGAGCTTTGGCCGAATCAGAGCTCGCTTGCTCGTGGCGAAGCGACTGTCCCCGGAGCGCTCGGCATCTTGGCCGATCTCATTGAGCAAGCAGTCACGCAGTACGCTCCGATCGCCTCCCCGTCGGCCCTGGCTCGGATCCTGGCTCGGCAAGCCCGGGCGGCGAAAGCTGAACTACCTGAGGGAATAGACTCTGCGACACTGGCTCCACTGTACAACGACTTCCACGATGCGCTTGGCCTGTCCTTCGACAAGGTCGAGGGTGCGAACTTCTTCCGGTCTTCCCTCGTGCAGACCGTCTTCTACAGCTTGTTTGCTGCGTGGACTCTATGGCACCGAGGATCGCACGAGAGGCCGTTCCATTGGCGCGATGTGGCAGACTACCTCCGACTCCCTTTCATTGGCGGCCTGTTCCACGAGATAGAGAATCCCACGCGGCTGCGGGAACTAAACTTGAGATCGCATCTTGATCGTGCGGTCGCGACTCTGTTGCGCGTGGACGAGGAGGCGTTCTTCACTCAGTTCAGCACTTTCTCCCTTGAGCTTGCTGATGAAGGCGGTTCCTCACTCGGAGAGGACGGCCCCCATGCTCGGAAGCAGACTGCGGCAATCACGTACTTCTACGAACCGTTTCTCGAGGCGTTTGATCCAGAGCTACGAGAGGACTTGGGAGTCTGGTATACGCCTCCCGAAGTTGTCGAGTATCAGGTCCGCACGGTTCACAATCTGCTGAAGAATGAGCTCGAGTGTCCCAAGGGATTCGCCGATGAGCGCGTGACCGTCCTAGATCCGTGCTGTGGAACTGGCGCGTATCTCCTCAGCGTCTCCCAGTGCATAGCAGAGGAACTCCAGACGCGGGGAGAAGGAGCGTTGATCGGAAAGACGCTCGCCGAAGCCCTGTCCAAGCGAGTGATTGGGTTTGAGATTCTCACGGCCCCGTTTGTCGTATCTCAGTTGCAGTTGTATATGCTGCTTACGGGACTTGGTGTGGACGTGGCAGAGGAGACTAGGCCCGCTGTGTATCTCACAAATGCACTAACGGGTTGGTCAGGAGTTGAACATGTCAAGCTGAACTTCCCGGAGCTGATTGAGGAGCGTGAGAAGGCTCGGGATGTCAAGTGCGGGAAGAGGATCGTCGTCGTACTCGGCAATCCGCCATACAACCGCTTCTCCGGCGTCGCGATGGATGAAGAGGCGCAGCTGGTTGATCGGTACAAGGGGATCAAGCGACGGCAGTCGGACGGTGGCGATCAGCTTGTGCAGGATGGGCCGAGTGAGCTCTACACACGCTTCGGTATTCGCAAGCACCTGCTTGACGACCTATACATACGCTTCTTCCGGCTGGCTGACAGGTGTATTGGTGAGAACGCTGAGTACGGCATCGTGAGCTTCATCTCCAATTCGTCGTACCTTGTTGGACGCTCTCATCCACTGATGCGCGAGTCGCTGCTATCGAATTTCCACAGCATCTGGATCGATGAGCTAAACGGCGACAAGTACAAGACAGGTAAGGTCATTCCGGAGGATCTTCCGGGCGCTGGTACGAGCGACCAGAGCATCTTCACGACACCAGAGGATCCGCGCGGGATCCAGGTTGGCACAGTAATTTGCACACTACTGAGGACCGGCGAAGAGAAGACAGCGCCGGCAGAGACACAGGTTTGGTATCGCTCGTTCTGGGGAAGAGCTGATGACAAGAGGGCTGCGCTTGTTACATCCCTGGAACTTGGCGGCTACAACGAGACGAAGCTGGATCAGCTTGCCGCAACTCCCGAAGGCCCTCGTGCGTATGAAGGGATCTCTCCGTCTCTAGAAAACCGCTGGACCTTTGCCCCCTATGTTCGACAAGGTGGATTTGACGAGTGGCCAAGCCTGGATGAGCTCTTCCCAGTTGGCTACCAGGGGGTAAACCCGAACCGAGGGCTTGAAGGCAGCGTCCTAGATATGACTCAGAGTAGCCTCGCGGCTCGAATGAGAGGGTACTACTCTGCCGAGAGCTTCGATACGGTTTGAACCGCCCCGGGATTGCCGGAGACCGAATTCCTTGAGAGGATGGAGGCATGGC
>CAZDDA010000519.1:0-2293 GCA_964504085.1 uncultured Thermotogae bacterium
CATGTGATGCACCGAGACAGGTCGAGGCAAACAGTTTGATGCGGTCCAAGCGGACGCATGTTCCTGTATGTAGTGTGAGGCCCCTCGAGAATTTGTGTGAAAGGTATCGGAATTCGGAACGGCTCGGAAGGTTGTCGACCACACAGATCCCGTCATCACCAGCCTCATTCAAGTACTCGTTGTATCGGCCGATCACGTAATCCGCAGCCCATTGAACCTGCTGATCTTGATCTTGGTGAGCGATGATCGCGTGAAGGATCACGTGGACGATGAATTTACAGCCCGCCTCGTTGCATGTCTCGATTACTCTCCTCTTTGTGTCGGTACAGGTCTCTCTGGTGATATGGCCGGGTCTAGCACGCGTGTCGAACTTCAACTCATCTTCTGGCCGATATCCGGCTTCGCTTCGGATATTGGAGATCTTGTTGTCCAGAAGGGTTAGGTGCTCCATCGGGAAAAGCAGGCCGCCGTAGACAAAAAACTTTGCAGAGGTGCTGGGACTCCGATTCGTTTCATCAGTGAGAAGAACATACACGGCCGTCCCCTTAACGCTGGGCAATCGCGGTGGCCACCTTCTTCCATGCAGCGTCGAACCCCTTACGACTCTTGTTGCTTTTGCCGCGCCAAAAAGACTGAAAGTCCTTGTCGCGGCCTCGCTTGTTCCTGAAGAAGGTCGAGACGTCAGTCGCCTTCGCGCCCCTACCCCTGTTCTTTCTCCAGTACTTCAAGGCCGCGACGAAGGTTTTGTCCACCGCCCTGAGGACCGGCAGGTCCAGATCCTTTGCGTCGCGCTCCATCTTGGCAATAAACGTTTCCTTTGCGGCTGCCGTCTCCAGTAGTGGAGAAAGGCGAGACCATACGAATCCCAAGACCAGCCATTTCGCATAACCGCGCTCAGGATATCCCCGGGCACAGTAGGTAACTTCACGCATCAGCCAGTAGCGGGTCAAGTAGTAACGCGGGTCTGACTTTGGGAAGATGTACGGGTAATTTTCATCATCGAAAAGGTTTTCAATTCCGGAGCGGGCCTCGACTGGGTCCAAATCACATCCTGCAACCGCTCTCGCCAAATCTTCCTTCTTCACCAGCATGTACTGCTTACTTCCAACTGCTCGCCGCGCCTCACCTTTTGATTCTCGTTTTCGCAGGTACAGATAACCTCGCTTGCGTAGTTCACGCTGGAGTTCCACCTGCCGCCTATCGTTTGAAACCAAGTCGGATGGGCGGATGGCGTTTTGCCAGTTCGTACCCTCGACGATCTGTGATACGAGTGAGTCGAATTCATCCTGGCCATTGCTGCCGCCTCTCGGGACTTGTATGACGCGGACAACCACGCTGGCCTTTCTCGCCTGGCTCGCTTTGCGGGCAAGGGTACGCGTCGTCTGTTGGCCGTTGATGACCTGAGGGTTGCTAACTCGCAGGATGTCTTGCCCCCTTGAGCTGACGCGTTTCGCATCGTCGCACAGGATTGTTATTCCGTTGTTGTAGTAGAAGAATCGTTCAGGTTCTCCTTTGAGCGTGTATTCCATGCTGCGGTTCACATCGGTACTTTCGCCCAAGAAGCCTCGGATGGTTCGGGCAAACAGACGCTTGCCACCAGTCTCGTAGAGTCGGGCGATGGCGCCCCCCTGCATAGAAAAGACCCACGATTCAATCTTCGTCCTGGCATCGTACCGCTGGAGGATTCCCTTCACTGATATGCCCTGGCCGCTCTCCATTACCAGATCGAGGCTCGGGATCGGAGGGGCAACGCCATCCAGATAGTCCCGCATGAGAAGGGCTATACGGCGGCCGTCCAGCACATCGAGGTAAGCTCTTCCAGACGCGCCCCGTGCAGTGGCCTCAGCCTCCTTGCGCAGGTTCGCGCTGCACTTGCCAAGCGTCACGTAGTATAGCCACAGCCGATAGTCGCGACGCAGGAGACGCTTACGTGCATCGGTCAACTTCTGCGCCACGGTTGGGTCGGCTCCTTCCAACAGGTTCTGGAACGGCTCCTTGTCCTTGTCGGTCAGAACATGTCCCATTTGGGCAAAGCCCATAACGTCGGAGCGCCCCTCGCTCTTCGCCCCTATCTTGTGCCGGTACTTTCCTTGGAGGACAAACACGCTACGGGATGAATCGTCGACAAGGACAGCATCAACGCCCTTGTCCTTTGGGCCGTTGGTCACCGCCTTTGCGGCGACATCAACGTCGTCCGTGACGTAGGCCCGAAGGAACCAGACAAGAAATAGATCCTCGTTCTTCATCGCAGGATAGTGCTGACGAAGCTCGTCTAGTTCAGCCTTCAAGTCAC
>CAZDDA010000520.1:0-2291 GCA_964504085.1 uncultured Thermotogae bacterium
CTTCTCCGTGGCGATTACGTACACTCACGACGATGTCGTCGCCGCTGCTAGTCTCTAGTACAGGAGATGAGAAGGCTACGCGGGAGTGCGGCGGGTCTAGGAAGACCAAGAGGCCGCGCGAGTCGATGGGTCGGAAGAACACCGGTACCCCATCAAGCCTGCCTCGAAAGCCGTGGCCCTCATCACTGTCCTTTGGGGTCGGCACGTAACTGCCTGAGCGCAAGAGCTCTACCCATAAGTCACGGCTCAAGACAAGGAGGTCTGGGGGGCGATCTGCGTTCTTCATGGCCAAGATCGAGTCGCGAATCGAGGGGATGGAGCCATCTCCAGTTCCTGAGCCACTCGACCCTGCGGCCGCGCGCTCAAGCTGTGCCGTGATCTCATGCTCTTCGACTCTCTTCCAATCACGCCCCAAGTCCGCACCGAGTATCTTCGCAACGCTGACGTCACCACCAAGCTCTGGACGCACAAATGGTTTCTTAGGAAGAAGGGCTATCCGTTCGATGTCTAGATGGCGGTCGCCCTGCTCGGCGCAGCCAGGACCAAGGGCTGTAGCTAGGAAGCCCAGAATCCCACTCTCGATCCGATACTCGTCCTCGAAGCCTCCCAGCAACGCTGCAATACTTGAGTCCGGGATGTCTGCCGCCCTCACCAGTAGCCTGTTTGCCGCCTCGGAATCCCGTCTCGACTGCTCGTGGAGCACGATCGCCGACTCAACATCCTCTTCGCTCGGTGCTGGCTTCGCCCAGGCTCCCTCCTTCGGCAAGAGCCGCTCAGCAATCGGACGGAATAGGTCTACGGCAAACAGCAGTTCTTGCGGAAGCTCTGCAGGGAGTGGCTTGCCCTCCTGGATCAGCTCAACCACACGGACCAGGTAGAACGCGGCACATCGCTGTCTGTCATCACTCCACCTGACCCTCTTGGTATCCTCAACCTCTTCCCAGATCTCCCAGTGCGGTGGATGCCGCAAACGATTGGCCACCGCTTTGACCAGAAGTCCGGGGTCCGGAAACTTCTCCTTCATGCGGCGAAGCGCCTGGACATCGAACTCATCCGGCTGGGCGTTCCGCGCGACTCGCTCAATCAGGTAGCAACCCGCTGCTAACCACACGCCGGCTATCGCCTGGGCAACTCGTGAGGGCATTCCCTCACGGATTGGCGCTGCACGACTCTCGTCGGCGCTTAGACGCGGAGGATGCACATGCCAGTTCTCCAGGAACTCTTGAATCGAGCGGCAGACGTCCTCCAGGCACTCGTTGTCGCGCCCCTCAAGGACGTGATACAGCAGCGCCTCCATCCCACCGAGGATGATCAGCAGCGCATTGACGTACTCCTCGGCCGCTTGGGGGTCCGAGGTCTTTTCAAGCAGCCTCAGGAGTTCCCAGTCGACGGCGTTGGCGAGTGTATACCTCGCCCTATGCTTGGCGAGAGCCGAGGATCCAGCCGATGAGCTCTGCGCTGCGGCCCAGTAGAGGAATACGGAAAGGTTGACGGCAACATCCACAACTCGCAGATCTCGATGCTTGAGCGCTAGACTCATGATCCGCCTGATGGTCTCAGAGACTGTGCTAACATGCTCTCGCCGTGGCTGTTGCACGGCTGCCTCGATGACGTCATTCAATTCCATTCGCAAGGCGCGAGTAAGCATGAACTCGGAGAATGCGGATCGGAGGTGTTCCTGCTTGAAGCGAAGCCCAGATTCTCGGGCTAGCGCTAGGTACGACTCAGACACCGCTTCGAATACATCGAGGGCTTCCTGAAGCTGTGAATCGCCGCCTCCTTGTAGCTTTTGTATGGCGAGGTCCTTGAGAGAAGCAAGGAAATCTGTAGCGATCCGACTCTCCTGGCGGGAGCGTCTCCTTAGTATGCAGATGGATCTGACAAGCCTCCGTGCCAGCCACAAGCCAAACCTAGAGACGCCTTCCCCAATCATGAGGGCGAGTTCGTCGCCGCTGCCAACCTCTTGGCGGGGAGCCACTGCCCATTTCAACGTGAGCTTCGGTCGTTGTAGACCAGCGCCGGGCGCCGCAGCGTAGAGCAGGAAGTCCCACACATAGCCAGCGCCACGGCTCAGGATGGGAAGCGCGCTGTCCTCTGTAGGGTCAGACGAGAATGCTGTTCGCCTGAAATCCAGGAGCGTTTGGTGCATATCATCGACGACTCGGTCGTGCGCCTCTCCGTAGAGGTCCTGTCTTGCGGCTTCCGCTAGCTCCTGTTTGACCCTAGAGAACACCCACCTGGAGTCAATGGACCGCATCACAATCCAGAGCAGCCGGAGCACAAGCAGGACC
>CAZDDA010000521.1:0-2290 GCA_964504085.1 uncultured Thermotogae bacterium
GGCGCATACGGCAAGGTGCGGATCGCTTCCACCTTCCTTGGCCCATCGTTCGGCGACTTTATGGCGGGCGTCGAAGTCCTCGGCGGCATCACAGACTCTGGCGAAAACAGTAACGCGAAGGAGCGCTCCGCAATGCGCGAGATCGCCACCCGTGTTCCGGTGTTGGGCGGTGTCCGCAAACTCCGCGAAGGCATCGTGGACGCTACCGCTGGTGAAGCTCAGGGCCGAGGCGGCGATGGTTGGACCGCAGACTGGAATACAGGTTGGAAAACGAAGGATTGGTAAGAAGGGTTAGGAAATGTTGCAAGCACTAATAGGTCCGGTCAGTAGTCTGCTGGACAAGTTTATCGAGGATAAAGATGCGAAGAATGCGATGGCGCATGAGATCGCCACTATGGCTGAAAAGGCTGCGCATGAAGCTGCTATGGCTCAGGTTAAAGTCAACGCGGCAGAGGCCGGACACCGGAGCGTTTTTGTGGCGGGCTGGCGGCCTTTTGTCGGCTGGGTTTGTGCCATTGCTCTGGCTTATCACTTTGTCCTCCATCCTGTCATTCTCTTTGTCGTGGGCTTTGCTGGGCTAACAATCCCGGTCTTGCCTGAGTTCGACATGGACAGCTTGATGACTGTCCTGCTGGGTATGCTCGGCCTCGGTGGCCTGCGTACCTACGAAAAATCGAAAGGTCTTACGAAATGAGCTACCACTTATCGGAACGCTCCCTCGCCAAACTCGAGGGGGTAGAGGAAAGTCTCGTCCGCGTTGTGAAGCGGGCCATCGAAATCACGGACGTCGACTTCGGCGTGACCGAAGGACTGCGCACAGAAGATCGGCAGCGTGTCCTCTACGAGAAGGGCATGTCGCAAACCATGAAGTCGAAGCACCTCGAAGGACGTGCGGTAGATTTGATGGCGTATGTTGACGGCAAAGGCTGCTGGGAAATCAGCGTCTACGACGAAGTTGCCGACGCCATGAAGCAGGCTGCGCAGGAAGAAAATGTTGGGCTACGTTGGGGCGCAGCGTGGAACGTCGAAGATATACGGTTCTGGAACAGGTCGATGGAAGATGCCATGAACTGGTACATCGACCATCGACGTGCCGAAGGCCGTCGTCCGTTTATCGACGCCCCTCATTTTGAGCTGATCTAAAGGCCATCTCTCCACCGAGAGCGCCGTATCCACAAATATCCACCCACGTATCAGGATGGGTGGACGTGTGGGCGATGCGTGATAGCTTCATGCCGATCATCATCATGGCCACCTTCTCTGGTGGGAATGAATCACCAGTGAGTGCCTCCCATATTTTGCCAATGCGTGCGTGGTTCTCAAACGCATCACCGTAGTCCTCCGCACGCTGACCGTTGATCAGTTCCTTTGCGGCATGAAGCATTTCGTTTCGGTTCATCAGCACACCTCGTACAAAGTTTTTGTCCAGCGCTTGTTTGGTTCGTCTCGGTATGCCAGCCCCATCATTCCAGCGACGTACCAGTTGCCATACTTTTCCAGCGGCTGAGGACGTTCCTCAAAAAACCACCACTCGCCTGTATCGTTTTGCGCCATCCATCTGGCCCAATCTGGAACGGCGATGTTCACATTCATTTTCTTCATCATGCCCTCGATAGCTTCATTTTTAATGTGGCGATCTTCGCGTCGTACATCCGCACTTCATGCTCGTACTCCGCCACTTCTTGCCGGATACGCTTGCGCTTATCCTTGGCCTTCAACATCTGGTCTCTAAAGTCCTGCGTCTTTTGCGCTTCTTTCGGGAAGCACTTCAATTCTTCGAGGCGTTCTGTGATGGACGTGATCTCGTTCTCGCAGTCCCGTATGGTTTTCAAAACTCTCGAGCGCGATTCACTTAGGCGATGGAATTCTTCAAGAATCTGCTCGAATGACATCTGCTCACTCCTTCGGTAGAGGCTCGTACACTTTGTAGTCGTCGCAAGTGTCGGTCGCATTCTTGTCGTGTTTGTTGCAATGCCAAGCACCATCGGGGCTTGCTTGCGCGTATCCGCAAGTAGCGCACTCTCGAGGCACCTCAAGTAGGCCGCCCCAACAGACGCTTCGCTTAAAGCATCCACGGCACCGCCAGTCAGTAGAGTCAACGCTGATCTTTCTTGCGGTTCCGAGGATAGCCCTCTCGACCCTTTCTTTAATGTGAGCGTATTCGAACTCGTCATATTCAACTGTCTCCGCGTGGTACTCTGAGTTGTTCTTGTTGATCGCAATGAAGAAGGACTTCGGAATGTCCGACATCCCCATCATCATCTGCAACTGTCCGTAATACCGTGGGTGC
>CAZDDA010000522.1:0-2288 GCA_964504085.1 uncultured Thermotogae bacterium
ACGGTGGCGTGCGGGCAGACGAACGCGCACTGGTTGCACTGGATGCAGTTGTCGGAAATCCACTCCGGCACTTTGATCGCAACGCCGCGCTTCTCGTATTTCGTCGTGGCAACCGGGAACGAGCCGTCCGGACCGGTCCGTTGGTAGGAGCCGTCGAGCTGTGCCGCAAACGCGCTCACTGGGAGGGAATCTCCCTCCTGTAGGGTCATCGGCCTCATGACGTCGAGAACCCATTCGGGCTGTTCGGGCCTCGTGGGACTGCCGGAGGCGTTCGACCATTCGGCTGGAACGTCAACCTGAACCAGATTGTCAAGCGCGGCATCAACACCGGCGTAATTCATCTGCACGACCTTCTCGCCCTTGCGGCCGTAGGTCTTCTTGATCGCCTCCTTCAACCGTGCGATCGCTTCGTCCACGGGCAGCACTCCGGCGAGCTTGAAGAACACGGTCTGCATGATCATGTTGATCCGCCCGCCGAGTCCGACCTCTCCGGCAAGCTTGACGGCATCGATGGTGTAGAACTCAAGTTTCTTCTCGGCGATCGTCCGTTTGAGGGCGGCGGGGAGATGCTCTTCCAGTTCAGAACCGCTCCATGGACAGTTGAGAACGAAGGTTCCACCGTCCTTGATCCCGGCCAGCAGGTCGTATTTGTCGACGTAGGCGGGGTTGTGGCAGGCGATGTAGTCGGCGTTCTTCACGAGATACGGTGACTGGATGAGGTCCTTGCCGAAGCGCAGGTGGGATACCGTAGTCCCGCCGGACTTCTTCGCGTCGTAGGCAAAGTAGGCCTGTGCATACAGATCGGTGTTGTCTCCGACGATCTTGATCGCGTTCTTGTTCGCTCCCACGGTGCCGTCGGCGCCGAGTCCCCAGAACTTGCATTGAATCGTCCCCTCAGGGGCCGCGTCAATGTCTGCCCCGATCGGCAGCGACAGATGGGTGACGTCATCCTCTATGCCGACGGTGAAGTGATTCTTGGGATTCTCGGCGGCGAGGTTGTCGAACACCGCCTTGACCATGGCCGGGGTGAAGTCTTTCGATCCCAGTCCGTAGCGGCCGCCGACGACCAAAGGTGTTCTGTCGTGTTCCTTGAACGTCGTGCAGATGTCTTGGTACAGTGGCTCGCCCAGGCTTCCGGGCTCTTTGGTTCGATCGAGCACGGCAATGCTCTTCACGGTATCCGGGAGAGCTTGGAGGAAATGCTCCGCCGACCACGGCCGATACAGGCGCACCTTGAGCGCCCCTACCTTCTCGCCTTTTGAAACAAGGTAGTTCACCGTCTCCTCGGTCACGTCACATGCGGACCCCATGAGGGCGATTACGTGTTCGGCGTTCGGCGCACCGACGTAGTCGAACAGATGGTAGGTTCGACCGATTGCTTTGCTGATCTGTTCCATGGTTTCAGCGACAATCTCCGGCGTCGCTGCGTAGTAGCTATTCGCCGCTTCCCGACCCTGGAAGTAGATGTCCGGATTCTGGGCGGTACCGCGCAGGTGCGGGTGTTCAGGATTCATCGCCCGGCGGCGGAAGCGTTCCACCGCATCCCACGGAACCAACTTTGCCATCTTGTCATAAGGAATCACGTCGACCTTGGAAATCTCGTGCGACGTGCGGAATCCGTCAAAGAACTCGATGAACGGAACGCTCGCCTTCAGGGTCGCCAGATGCGCAACCAGGCCAAGGTCAATGACCTCCTGCACGGATGCGGAGGCGATCAGCGCAAATCCGGTCTGGCGCGTCGCCATCACATCGGAGTGATCTCCGAAGATCGACAGCGCGTGTGCAGCCAACGCACGGGCGGAAACATGAAACACGGTCGGCAGCAGTTCACCCGATATTTTGTACATGTTGGGGATCATCAGGAGTAGTCCCTGGGATGCGGTAAAGGTGGTCGTAAACGCCCCCGCGGCCAGAGAACCGTGCACTGCACCGGCTGCACCTGCCTCCGACTGCATCTCGGTGACTTGCAGCGGTTGTCCAAAGATGTTTTTCCTTCCGTGCGCCGACCAGCTATCAGCAATCTCGCCCATCGCTGAGCTTGGCGTAATCGGGTAGATCGCCGCTACGTCGCTAAATGCGTACGCAACATGGGCCGCGGCCGTGTTGCCGTCAATTGTCATCATATGCTTCTCCGGCATGGGGGTCCCTCCATCATCAGATTGGGCGCGGAAGCGAATGGCACGCGCCAACACGGGTGTACCGGCTCGCTTTGGCCTTCTCAATCAATGGCATCGCGGGGTTGCAGCTTCTGCCAGCGTGTTCTAAAGTTTGGCGATCCCTCTTTCGGA
>CAZDDA010000523.1:0-2272 GCA_964504085.1 uncultured Thermotogae bacterium
AAGGGCGAGCCACCCAGTCCGGCGAATCCACCCTCGGGTTGCGTCTTTCACCCCCGCTGCCCGCTGACCGTCGAAGAGTGTATCAAGGTTGTACCAGAATTCCGAGAGGTGCGCTCGGGGCACTATGTGGCCTGTCACCTGGCCGATGAGCAGGGCACCAGCCGGATCCCTGAGGATACGGTCCTGGCTTCGGAGATGGACTAGTACTACAACGAGACTTCACTCGGATTGTGCCAGTTCCGCCAATCGGCGTTTGCGATGAGACAGATATGCTGCATGATTTCGCTTTTGACGATAATGGATGACATCAAGTGCCCGCTGAGCATCGAACTCGGGTTCGGGAAGCACGCTGGCCAGCAACAGGCGTGCCTGTGGCAAGGTCAAGGCTGGCACCCGGTCTCCGAGTCGCAGTTTGATGCGTACCAGGAAGAAATGAGCCAGAATGCACAGTGTCATATGATGATGCCAGCCACGCCAACTGCGCACTTGATAATCTCCCATGCCGAGTTGCTGCTTACCGTCTTCGAAACAGGTCTCGATGGGCCAGCGCATGCCACTGAGACGAGCAAACTCCGGCAACGGGGTGCCCTTTGGAGCATTGCTCAGATAACACTTCAATTCGCCATCGCTTACGTTGCGTCGAAAGAGGAGCCACACCTCCGGGCCGGGCATTCTTTCTCGGACGGCGACGACCCGCAAGGCTGCAAAATCAGCAACCATGGGTCCTTTGCTTCCCTCTTTGATAGAGTGCCGCGACCACTTATCTGCAGGCAGCAATTTGGCAACCGCCGCAACGGCTCGGGACGAGGGTTCCCCTTCGACCATGCGCTCTTTCGTCGGTTTCGGTCCCCTGCCTTTCCACGGCGGTATCTCTGTGGCCGGACGATCAAGCCAAACACGCGTCGTATGAGGAACTTCGGCCAGATAGTACAACGAGAGGCCAGCTATTTCATCGAGAAAGTCTCCATTTTGACCAAACGCCTCATCACAGACTACCCATTGACCTGGCAAGGTTCCCTCGCGGCGGAGGGAGCGGATCATCTCCAACCCGAGCTCCGGTTTCGTCTTGAATTCGATATCTTCTGGCACACCACACTTCTCTCGCCGTTCGGCGTGACTGTCCTCTTTCACCCACTCTTCCGGCAGGTACAGGCGCCGATCCAGCAAGGTATATCCTTTTCGGCTCACGTAGCCCAGGAATACGCCCGCCTGACAATTCGCGACCTTGCCCAGTTCACCGCAATGCTGCCACTTCACCCCGACCGATTCCTCTCCCTGCTTGGGGAAATCACTTCCGTCCAAGGTGTATACGCCATCTGCTTCTCCCAGATCCTTGCTCACCTCTTGCCAATGGCGACGCAAAATCTCCCCATCATCCCACGTCCCTTCACTGATGAAGTGCTGCGTCGAACGGATGGCATTAGGATCCGGGCCCTCTTGTTCGATGACCATTGCTTCAATCGATTTGTTTTCCATGCGCGACAACAATCCGTTCAAATAACCTTTCGCCTGTTCCCGTTGTTCGCAACGCTGGAACAAGGGACTGTAGATCGAGTGATACCCATCCAGTTCATCAACAAGGCTGTCAATATCCTTGGACTCCAACGTGACCTGTGGAACCGTTTCTATCATTTCCATGATTTTGCCCTCCTTCTGCTACTGCTCATCCAAGGCAGAATCATATCATACCATGTCAAAGTCTCGTTGTAGTACTAGACATCTTCATATGATTGATCTTTAACAAATGAGACAAGATTTATGCCGCCGAGGGCGCCAGATGAGCGCGATTGACTAACTCGGCGACCGCTTGTTCAACCTGTTCAAAAGCAGCAGCCAAGGGCAATGGAATGGGCTGTGAATCATCGATGGCCGCAAGGAACTGGCGAAAGATACGGGCATCAAGTTTGGTAAAGAACAGAGCTACTTTGCGTCCATACGTGGTGAGTTGATAGCGGTGGGAGTTGGGAATGCGCCAAATGATACCCTTGCTGCGGAGACGCCGCAAGTCATAGGACATCTGATTCGTTCCATAGGGCGTGCTGTCAGAACCGAGTAGATCAGCTACTTGCTTACGCAAGGTCTTGTTGGTGAAGCCACGGGGGATGTGCGCAAAAGACGTGAGTGCGCTCAGGAGAGCCATCACTCGCGGTTGGCCCAGGCGGAGCGCCGGAGCTCGTTGTCCGTCCTCGGTGACGGTAGGTTGCACGATCCGTTCGAGGCTCTGTGCCGACAAAACACAGTCAAAGCTGATGCGTTGAGCGTCCAAAAGACG
>CAZDDA010000524.1:0-2269 GCA_964504085.1 uncultured Thermotogae bacterium
CTCATCGTTCACTCCTTGGTTGGTTGTTCCAAACGATACCACAATGTATCACGGCGGGAGCGCTTGTCAAGTCACTTCCGGGGATTTCTGGCAACTTGCATCTTGGCCATGACACTCTCGTTCTGGATGGCCCGCTCGTACTCATCTTGGCACAACCACTCACCGACCAGTTGAGTGTAAGCACGCTTCTCGAAACCGCGTGACAAACAGCGTTCACATAACGGCCAGCCATCGTCGTCATACCGCCTACCAGTTGCAGTGGACATATTCCTCGACCTCCTCCAGCAGCTTGTTATATGCCTCATCATCCTCGACCTCGCCCGCCATCGCAACATGCTCGCCATCGCGAAACTCGAAAAGCGGAATGACCAGGCCGGAAGCATCTTCCGGGGGCGGCCACTGGACCTTCCCATCGTTCAAACATGGGAAGCTGTCGAAGCACGAACAGTGGAAGTACGAGACCTGTTCACTGTTCTCCCCGAGCAGGTAGTCAGCCAACGCTTCGGCCAATTCGTCGTTCGCATATCCCCGCTCCGCCTCATTCCGCACGAAGTAAGCCGCGTAGCTCGGAGTCGCCTCGCAACAGTGAGTGTGTGACTTGAGATCAACCAAGTACATCCCAAAAATCCGGCCGACCTTATCCTCGGCAATGATCTCGGGTACTTCGCCCTTCGGCCAATGACCGCGCCACTGGCTGCTTTCGTCCACACACACCAACGCAAACTTGTAAGGTATCATCATCTCGCTCCCCGCCCGCGCGCTCCGCGCGCGGGCATTCAGTGTTTGGCTTACTCTACGGGGGTCTTCGCAACCATAGCACAGTTGCCGCAGCGACAGACCACACAGACCATGCCCTGTTCGTCACGCCGATCCTCGACGCCATCGTAGTCGACCTCGCCACCTTCGACGCCATCGTAATCGTACTTGCCGTCTTGAGCGTTCTTGTCGCTGGTGGTCAGGCCGTAGAAGATGGGAACCTGCTGGATGATCTCGTTCCATGGCTTGCCGCACACCTCACACACCGCCGGATTCAGAGTCATGTCTGCCATCGTTCACTCCTTGGTTGGTTGTTCCGAACATACCACAATGTAGCACGCGGCGATGGGATGTCAAGCCGACTCTCTCAGTTTTCCACATCGACCAGCGTGTCTTCCGGAAGCTCCTTCAGACGCCTCAGGAGCATACTGCACTGGTGGGCCAGCCGGAGGGATTCGCTGTCTCCCTGTTCAACGGCGCGAACGACATCATCTTCCTTCCATTCCTCGAAGGGTTTGACAATGTGGCGCACCCCCTTTTTGATGAAGTCCTGCCGGACCATCGTGTGGAGCGCGTCGCCCCAGGTAACATCGGCCTCCTGGCTCCACTGGTCGAGCAGGGTATCCAGGCCCTCGAACAGGTCAGAACTGGCGACATGACAGCAGGTGTGAATCTTCATGGCTCTTTCCTTTACTATGGTATTACGTAGTCGTCCGCCTCGATCTCGCGAGTCGGGACGTCACGAAGGGAGTATTTGGTTTCCGCATCCTTGATTGCCGCGCGGAGCGCGGCCAGGAGCGAAGCGCGATGGATGTCGTCGGGGGCAGAGTCGATCAGGTCAGTCACCAGGTCTTGTGGGTTGTCGTAGACTACGGACTCGGCATCGGTACGGACGTCGATCATCAGGGCGATACCGGCGTTATCCACCGTGCCGTCCGGACACAGGAAGTTATCCTCGGTGGCTTCGAGCCTCATAACAACGAAGCGGATCAGGCTCTTGTTTCTCATGGTTCTCTCCGTGGTCAAGGGGGTGCGTGGTAAAAGGGTTGCGGAGTCGGAGCGGATTGTGTTTCCCGTCACTCCGCGAGGCAGGATAAGGATGAGCCGTGACATAGCAGAAAACGACTCGCCGGGGCTCGCATCCGCTCCACCACGAATAAATATACCCCGGCTCATTAGTGAAAGTCTACGCGCAGTTCAAACGCTCGCAGAGTTCGTCGATCTCGTCGTCGGTCAGGGGCTCGAAATCCCTGAAGAATCCCTCGAAGTCTTCGGGGACTTCATCGGGATCGACATACTTCTGCCAGTAACGCAGGGCGGCCAGGACGGTTGCTTTTTCGTAGTCGTCCATGCTTCTCTCCTTGGCTTTGGTTTCCGAACATGGCACACTATAGCACACCGGACGAGCTTGTCAAGCCCTATCGGCGTCTTTCCCAACCTTTTTCAGAATGGCGAGGTTCGCTTCCCGCTCCTCACGAGCCTTCAGCGCTTCAAAGGACTCACGGCAATCCGG
>CAZDDA010000525.1:0-1210 GCA_964504085.1 uncultured Thermotogae bacterium
AGTCTCACTCGGAACTAGGGAATCAGTCTAACGGTACGGTGATAGTCAGCGTTTCATCCGGCTCAATCGTCACATCCTCAAAGAGCAACTGCGGATCGGTTTCCACGGTAACGGAGTACGTGCCGGCACGAAGCTCAAAAGGCGCTTCCCCTAAGATACCCTCCTTGACCAGTTTCCCAGAGCCGTCGTAGACACGGAAGCTCGGGAGGACCAGGTTGAACGCCGAAAGAAGCTCAGCCCCCGTGCTAACGTCCGTGTATCTCCCACCCGCTGCGTCGGCGATTGCTTGAAGTTGAACTCGTGCCCGCAGCCCCGCGCTGTCGATATCGAAGCCGACTAGGAGAAAGTCGATGTCGAAGCCCGAGGCAGCGAGTTCGCGAGCTGCTGCAATAGGATCTTCCTCGCATGTCTCCAATCCGTCAGTGACTAGGACGATCACGATCGGTCCCTTGAGTCCCTGTAGATCGCTTGGGATTTGACGAATTGCGTAGGCAAGTGGGGTGGTTCCTAACGTCTCAAGACCTTCCAGTGTCGCCAGGATTCCTCCTTCTGAAACTGGCTGGATTGGCACTTCCAGATCACTTTGCCCACACACGTGGAACGTCCGTAGGCCAGCTGACATCTCCCTGGGCAGTATCTCAAGGAACTGCCGGAGGGCAGCCTTGCTTTGCACGATCTTGATTCCGCCTTTAACCGACTCCTCCATGCTGCCAGAAAGGTCTAGCACAAGCAGGACGTCCTTGGCCAGCTCCGTCTCGGCAACGATGCGTAACCTTCCTATGTCTGGGCGCACGACCAACGTCGCTGCGCTGGACGTCACCGCGCCACACTCACCCGTGACGGTCACCGTGTACTCCCCAGCATCAGCGCTCTCCACATTCTTGATCTGCAACCGATTGCTGGTTGCACCCGAAATGTCACCACCGTCGCTAAGTGGTGTCGAGCCGTGGTACCACTGGTAGGTCAGCGGCCCTTCTCCACTCGCGGTCACCGAGAAGCTCGCGGTCGCCCCCGGACACTCTGATGCAGCATCCGGCTGATCAGTGATCACGGTCGGCGCCTTTACCGTCAGCGCCGCTGCACTGGACGTCGCCGCACCACACTCACCGGTGACGGTCACCGTGTACTCCCCAGCATCACCGATTTCCACATTCCTGATCTGCAACCGATTGCTGGTTGCACCCGAAATGTCACCACCGTCGCTAAGTGG
>CAZDDA010000525.1:1310-2261 GCA_964504085.1 uncultured Thermotogae bacterium
GGTAGGTCAGCGGCCCTTCTCCACTCGCGGTCACCGAGAAGCTCGCGGTCGCCCCGGGACACACTGACGCAGCATCCGGGCTTCTCACGCAATAGCACTTCAATTCCCCTGCCAGTGTGAGCGAACTGCCCAATGCAAAACCGACCAACATCAGTAGTAGCACCTGACCAATCCGTCGAGATATCAACACGATGCCTCCTTTCTGGTACTGCTCCGCAACGGCCAACTTCCACCTTCGATGCCCCTGCTAAGCCCATTGCACGCAAGGGAAATCATCGACTTCCGAGAACGGGACACACGTTTTGACGCACGGTCCTGCCGACCATAGCCCACCACTTGTCTGTATATCGAAACCCTCAGCCTAATGGCACTGCTTCGCAGCAGTCTTGCGCGTTCATAGCACTTTCAATTGAAGTAAGCCCTTCTCCAGCGAGAATCCTACACCCCGCTCTTTAGACTTGTCAAGACTTGTTCGGGCACGTTTCTCACATCTGAGCCCCCTGGAATTCCCGGAGGCTTCATTTCTTGACATGATGTCAGAGAATGCCTACGCGGCACATGATTTGGCCCCCTGAAATCGGTCCAGGTACAGCACTAGTATGCCAGGCGAACGCAAGATCGCAGAAACAGCGCCACGAGGCTAGAGAAATCGAGGCACATATAGTGTCTGCAGCTCCTCCGCCTTCGGCCACAAAAGAATTGGAAGTCGAGAACCACACGAGGGATGGATCAAAACCGAAGTTCCATGAACACCCACGTCGGCTCTCCGCTCTAGAACAGATAACGCCGTAAAGAAGGGGATTACCTCGATAGTTCTATCATCATTTACGTCGGCTACCCTGCAAAGGTAGGTAGCTGGCAGCATTGAGAAAGCTGTAACGGCCTGTTGAATGCCATTTCAAGCCCACGAGCAGGTCAAAACAAAACTTCTATCTACAGTCACCTCGGCTC
>CAZDDA010000526.1:0-2258 GCA_964504085.1 uncultured Thermotogae bacterium
CCTACGGAATGGAGCAAGATTCATTTCATCGACGAGGCGCGCAATGCTGCAATCCTGGGGCATACGCCCATGAAGCGGTACGGTGAGCCTCGAGAGCTTGTGGGGGCAGTCTTGTGGCTGCTGTCTGACGCGGCCACGTTCGTCACCGGAGCAGAGATCACGGTAGATGGCGGGTTCTCTGCGATGACGATCTAGAGAATCGACGAGAGCGAGGAGCCAAGATGAACGCTCGAAGAACGGTCGTCGTGACGGGTGGAGGCAAGGGGATCGGAGCATCGATCTCAAGAAGGTTTCATCACGAGGGATTCCACGTGGTCATTGGATCCCGCCATGACAGTGAACTGGCGGCTGAACTCGGTGAGCGCGCGCTGTTTCAGGAAACGGACATACGCAGACCAGAGGCGTCGCGGGCCCTGATCGAAGCTGCGCTGGCATGGAGTGGACGGTTGGACGTTCTTGTCAACAACGCCGGCTTCTCCCAGTGGCGTCCCCTTGGCGCGGTTGACGAGGCGTTCTGGCAGTGCATGATTGACACAAACCTTAAGGGCATGTTCTTCGCCTGCCAGGCGGCTGCGGAGTACCTCGAGCAGGGCAGTTGCATCATCAATATCTCCAGTTTGGCGGGGAAGCGCGGTAGTGCGAACAACTCGGTCTACTGCGCTTCCAAGTTCGGGGTCAACGGGGTTACTCAGGCCCTTGCGAAGGAACTAGGACCTAAGGGGATTCGTGTGAATGCCATCTGCCCCGTCTATGTGCAAACGGTCGGGCTACGTGAAGCGCTAGCCGAGCAGGATGCTCCGCCAGTCGGCCAAGACGTGGATGAGTATCTTCGGAACTTCGCCGTGGCGAGTTCGGCACTGGGTGTGCTGCCGACCGGAGAAGACGTGGCTCAGGCATGCTTGTTCCTGAGTTCATCATCGGCGGCAGCGATTACTGGGCAGTGCATCAACGTAGACTGCGGCGTGTTGCCGCAATGAAAGCAGATGATACTGAGCAACTGATGGAGGATTCCGAACCATGCAGTCAACTGTTCCGAACGAAGATCTAATCCAGCATCTGCTCAAGACATACTATCGCAACGACGCCGAACAGCAGGAGGGAGGTGGGAAGGAGTTCATCTCCTCCCATTGGCGGCACTACGGCGACCTATGTGAAGCACAGACCGACGGAAAGGGACATCTGGGTTTGCTCAAGGGAGCAGCCTTTGGTACATGCCAGTGGAGCGGGCGCAGGCATCAGCTCGTGGATCAGATCTGCATTCTTACCCATTTGGCACATCTGCCCCACAGACGACGACTACTCGAGCTGAAAGCCATAGCTGCCAAGATCTGCGACGCAATGGGATTGAACCCAACACTTGACGTCTTCCGACAAGTATGCAGCTTGGCGCTGTTGGAGAGACATCTGACACGTGACATGCGCTGCAAACGCTTGAACGTCTTGATGATTGGAGATGGATATGGTGTACTGTCAGCGCTGTTCAAGGAGCTATTCCCGGATTCCACAATCGTCATGGTGGACATCGGAAGAGTGCTGCTATTCCAAGCCAACTACTGTCAAAAAGCCCACCCCAACTACATCCACAAGCTGGTAAGTAGGGACGTAGGTGCTGATAGTATTGACTTCATGTACTGCCCAGCCGAGCACTTGGCAATGCTTGAACGATTCGAGTTCGACATCGCTGTGAACATCGCCTCGATGCAGGAAATGAATAGCTCTACAATCGCAGACTACTTCACCTTCCTCCGAAAGCATCTCCGGCCTGGCAATCTCTTCTACTGCTGCAACCGAGAGTCCAAGACGCTCGTTGAGGGCGAGGTGTCCACGTTCTTGGACTACCCCTGGCAGGATGACGATCGATTCCTGATGGATGGGTTCTGTCCCTGGCACCGCTACTTCTTTGCGCGAGGCCATGCGAAGAACGGTCCGCACTTGTTCGGAGCTAGAATCCCGTTTGTACACTACTATGACGGGATCCACAGACACAGGCTAGCGGTTCTGGCAACGCATGCGTGATGAATCCTTTCGAATGAGGAGAGACACGACAATGACTCAAACAGCCACGGCTGTCATTCCTGCCCGCATGGCGTCATCTCGATATCCTAACAAGCCATTGGCCATGATCCTTGGCCTACCGATGATCGAGCATGTTCGTCGCCGCGCCCTGCTGGCACATGGGATCGACGACGTTGTAGTCGCTACGTGCGATCAGGCGATTGTTGATGTGGTGACCGCTGCGGGGGGGAAGGCTGTCCTGA
>CAZDDA010000527.1:0-2258 GCA_964504085.1 uncultured Thermotogae bacterium
TGAGGATTCCCTCCAAGATGTCAAGTCGTAGACCGTCCTTGTCGATCGGAACCGCAGCAACGCGGGCTTCGCACGTCTGAAAAACGTACTGGGCGCCAAGATAGGTCGGCATTTCAGTCGCCACAATGTCTCCGGGGCGGAGCAAAGTACGAGCAATCAGGTAGATCGCTTGTTGGCCGCATGTGACGATGAGTATCTGAGACGGAGCGGCATCGATCCCCTCAAGCACCAACCGCTCGCTGATTGCCTGACGCAATTCGATCATTCCCTGTGCAGTTCCCCAGCGCAGCGAGGACATCTCTTCCAGGCAGATGCTATCGGCGAGGCCACGAAGAGCCTCCGCCGGGAACAGATCGTCGGGCGGATTCCCGGGGCAGAGCCGGATCACGTCCTGTTCGTGTGAGGATGGTTGATCGGTGAATAGCTCAGGATCGTACGGGTTGAGCGTCCTACTGTACTGCTCTTCCCACGTAAGCGGTTGTGCCTGCATGGTGGGCACCGATGCGGTTTCGTCGGACTGAGACACCACTGTGCCTCCACCCCGGCGACCCTCCACGAGGCCTTCGCTCCACAGCTGGCGGTAGGCAGCAACAACGGTGGAGCGATTTACTCGCAGTGAATGTGCCAACTCACGCGTGGAAGGCAGGCGCATCCCCGGCGATAGTACACCGGAGAGAATGAGCTCTTGAAGCTGTCTTCGGATTTGCCGGTGCAGGGCGATCTTGGAGTCCCGCTCTATTCGAATGAGCACTCAGACGCCTCCTCTTACCAGCCGGCCGACACATAGTCAGAACCGTGCTCCCGCATCAGCTGGGCCGATACCGAACTGGCAGCATCCGTACCGAGCGCTGCTTGGTTGTGATGACGCAAGTCAGCCAACCACAGCAGCAATCACAGTATTGTACACGATTGTACTTGTTTCGTCCGGTCCAAAAGCAGAATTTGGTTGGTAGTTGGTGCTCTTCACTCTGCTGCATTTGGACGTAGGCAGAAAGACCGAAGCCCACTAAGGTAAGTATGTTTATCAAGTTCGGGGAGGTTGCATTTTGCAGCAAGCCGAGCGAGATCTTGTGAGTTTGGTTGGGTCGACAACCGTCCAAGGGGGTTCGTAGGGGAAGGGGAGACTGCCGAAGGCAGCCCTGGGAACATGCTCAAAGGGCGGTTGCCGACCCTTCCTTCTGCCAGCGGCCTTTGATCCTGACAATCGAAGGCGTCGGCAGTCGGGAGGATGTTGTGGTACAAAAGGAGGTAACAGATGTACGCACGTCTCGGAGCGGTTCTCGCTCTTCTGGGAATGATGTTCGGGGTACTGGCGGTTGCTGAAACAAGCGTGCCAGAGACATCCGGAGCACTCGTTGGCGGTATAGTGACAGTGGGCGTGAGCCAAACGTTCATCGACATGGATCCACGGATAATGAACTCGGCGTACGATGCCTACATCGTGGATTCCGTGTTCGACGACCTCATCGCATTGGATCAGGCCACACTGGCTCCCATTCCGTATGTCGCGAAAGCGTGGGAAGTCGCCGAGGACGGTTCGACAACGACCTTCTATCTGAACGAAGGGATCAAGTTCCACAACGGTGAGGATCTCACGGCAGAGGATGTCGCCTATACGTTCAACTGGATCATCGATCCGGCGAACGGTTCGCCGAACGCAACGGAATACGAGTGGCTGCAGGAGGTCGTCGTCATTGACACGTACACTGCCAGGTTTATCAACAAGCCGGAGTGGACGCCGTACTGTCCCGGCCTGCTCAGTGAATCCGCGGCAATAGTGCCCATGGACACGTGTGAAGAGATGGGGCCGGCGGCGTTCAACCTGGAACCGGTCGGCAGCGGGCCGTACAAGTTCGTGGAGTGGATGACCAGCGATCATATCACGCTGGAGCGCAACGAGGACTGGTGGCTGACGTACCCTAATCTCGACAAGATCGTGTTCCGGCCGATCCCGAATCTGGCGACGATGATGCTCGAGCTGGAAGCAGGTGGGGTAGATGTCGTCGATAACATGCCGGCCCAAGACGTTCCGCGCTTCCAGGCCAACCCGGACGTGGTTGTGCAGCAGGTTCCAAGTCTCTTCTTTGCCCACATCGGGTTCAACCATTCGCACCTTCCCTCAAGCGACGTCCGCTTCCGCAAGGCGGTCGGCATGTCGTTCGATTTGGACGCCGCCGTCTTCTCCATCTTCCAGGGGATAACGGGCATCAGGGCGTACGGGGTCACCCCCGCGGCGCTGTGGGCGAACGACCGCGAGT
>CAZDDA010000528.1:0-2257 GCA_964504085.1 uncultured Thermotogae bacterium
TCGCAGGATGGTCTTGTATCCCTCGCGCAGCGTGTCAAGGCTCATGGTGGGAATGATGTTCGTCGACCCGTCTACGTTGTCCCCCGACGCCTGCTCAAGCAGCCGGTCTTCCTTCTTCAGGCGTTCGTAAAGGCGCGTGCCAAGCGGGGCTTGCAGTAGACCCACCATTGCTGTCACAATCCCGCTTTGTTGAATGAAATCGATCTGCCGTTGGAAAATGGAGGGCGTATCGTGATCGAAGCCGACGATAAATCCCCCTTGCACCTGCAGCCCGGCCCGTTGGATCCGCCTAACGTCTTCCACTAAATCGCGGTTCCTGTTGCGTTGCTTGTTGCATTCTGTCAGGCTGTCCTCATCCGGCGTTTCAATCCCGACAAAGACGGTGCGAAATCCCGCCGCCACCATTGTCTCCATCAGCGGTCCGTCATCGGCCAGATCGATCGAGACCTGAGTTTGGAACGGTATCCCTGCCTTGCCGTTCTGCCATTCGATGAGGGCAGGTAACAGCTCGTCGGTGAGGCATCTCTTGTTCCCGATGAGGTTGTCGTCGACGAAGAAAACATTCCCGCGCCAACCCAGCGCGTACAGACTGTCCAGCTCGGCGATGATCTGTTCTCCCGTCTTGGTACGCCACCGGTGGCCAAAAAGCGCCGTCACGTTGCAGAAGTCGCAATTGTACGGGCAGCCGCGGGAAAACTGTATGCTCAACGAGGCGTACCGGCTCAGGTCGGCTATTTCCCACAGCGGCACGGGACTGCTGCGCATATCTGCAAACTCAGATGAGATATAGAGTTCCCTGGCAACCCCACGCTTGAGATCTGCAAGGAACGGCGGAAAGGTCAGCTCGGCTTCGTTGAGCACGAAATGGTCGACCCGTTCGAACTGTTCGTGCTCACTGGTGAACAGAGGCCCTCCGGCGATGACCGTGACACCGGCCTGCTTGCAGCGATCGATGATTTGCCGCGCCGAGACTCGCTGTACGGTCATTCCGCTGATCAGTGCGACGTCGGCCCAAGCGAGGTGTTTTTGACTGAGCTTGGTCACGTTGGTATCCGCGAGCTTCTTTGGCCACGACTTCGGCAGCATGGCGGCAACGGTGAGCAGGCCCAACGGCGGTGAAGACGCCTTTTTGTGGATGAACGACAGAGCGTGCTTGAAGCTCCAGAATGTGGCCGGAACCTCCGGGTAAATCAACAGAACGTTCGTCGTACTCCCCCTCCTGATATGAGACTGTACGGTCGATGGTCGCTGTTTTCAGGTCGCGTGTGGCAAGCTATAGCGATTACCATTGGCCGCTCTTCCGTGCTCTGCGGAGATTATAGCGAATGTCGAGTGCTTGTGAAACCGGTAGGTCATTGAGGCTCGCTTGTGCGAACCCGCTGCGAGAGGAAGACCCACTTTGCGGTCCACTTGCTCTTCTGCAGGGATGGGCATACGCTGGTGCATTTCCGTTCCCCAGGAGTCGGAGGAGCGAATAGCATGGTGGCTTTGACTGCCTGTGGGCGGCGTCGCTGAGTTGAGATGGGGACCAAGAACGAGAAAGGAGAGCCGCGATGGAACAGGATGAGAGATACAAGCGAGCAGAAGCGCGCGTGAAGGAACTGAAATCCTTCTACAGCCACGTAGTTATTTATGTTGTGGTGATGGCGATTCTGTTCATCGTTGACCTGCAGGATCACGGGAACTGGTGGTTCTATTGGCCGCTGATGGGTTGGGGGATCGCCGTGCTGATACACGGCTTCAACACGTTCACCACTGGCTGGGAAAAACGCAAGATCAAGCAGCTCATGGAAAAGGAGGAAGAGGAAGAACTTAGGGAATAGCGGCCAGCGACTCCCGCCGTTGGTGCGGATGACTGACAGAAGCAGGGCGCAGATCGCGAAGCTCTGGGCGAGGTCTTTGGTAGTAGTAGGTTTTACGCGCTTTTATTATGCTGTAGGGTTGCAATCAGTGGGGAAAACTATGCCAGGGCGGTCGCGAAAACAGCGTTGAGAAAGGAAATTGAAACGCAACGCTAACGATAGGTGACGAAGTTCCGGCGGTATTTGAATGGTCCTTTTTTTACACCCTACAGAAACCAGGCAATTGCAGCAGGAAACGCGCTGTTGCCCAAGAGATTTTCTCTTGATCTAGGTCGAAGCGGTTTACAGTGGCTTACGGTGTTTCTCTTGACACGGGCATGGCACATGGTGTAGGCTTGACGGTGGTTGGTCGCAGATGATGAAAACACTTTACAGATCTGGGTTTTGAAGAACAT
>CAZDDA010000529.1:0-2243 GCA_964504085.1 uncultured Thermotogae bacterium
GACCGCTGGATCAAACAACACCGTTCCTTGGATGTCCACAACGCCAGCTCCCGGAACACCGCTCACGGTGACATCCACTGTGGTCGCGCCTCCCACGTGTGTTGTGGCGTTCTCCACATTGACTTGGGCCTGCTGCCCAACTGCGCACACCGATAGCAGTAGAACCAAGCCCAGGAAGCACACTATTCGCCTTTTCATCATCTCCCCCTATGTAGAGCTTCAAGACGCTCCCGCGACTTCTATAGCCAGACTCTAAAGTCGCAGCCTACATGCTGGGAAGACAGATGTCGCTGGGGGCGGGGCATTGTGTCACCTCTCCCCCCGTACAACGGCGCATCCAAAACAGAGCTACCCACAGGACACATCAACACCATTCAGAAGCCATCAGGATACGCGGATCTGCTAGAACGCAAACTCCATCGATGCGACCAATGACTCCCCAAGGTTCCGATAGAATACAATCGCGAAATCGATGCGTGCCCATTCAAGCAAGCCCACACCCACGCCGATGGATGGTGTCCCCCCGTTCACTCCAACTCGCAGCGCGATCCCCAGAATCGTGTACTCAGCGCCCAAGTGGATCGTGTTGAGACTGGGCTCACTTGCGTAGAGCGAAACCTCAGCCAAACCCCGAAGTCCAAGCTCGGGAGCAGCGACGCACAGGCCAAGATGCTGGCCCCACGGCACTGTCTCCGTGATCTCGTTGAGCGTTCCCTTCCATCGAAGCGTACTGCCCAACACATCGGAGGAACGAACAGCAATCGCCGCGGACCAACCGTTGAACGCAAACTGGGCCACAAACCCTATGTCGAACCCGATTCCTCTTGCCCTTGAATCCTCGAAGCCTTGGTTGGAAAAGAGCTTCAGGCTGCCGCCCAGCGCAAGCTTCGACAACATCTCAATATCGATCAGCTTACGAAGGTCATACCCCACGGAGCCCAAAGCGAGCACCTCGGAGGCATCGAAGGTTCCCCCGATCGTCGGGATGTCCCGATCGGTTCGCCGCAGAAACGTGAACCCTGCGCCAAATCCCAGATCCTCCAAGCGATACGTCGTGCTGAGATATTGGAAGCCAATTCCCAGTGAGGGATCAAACTTGCTCTCGTACATTGCTCCTATGCGTAGCCCGGGGACGTAAGAAAGCCCTGCGGGGTTGTAGTACCCGACCGTGGAATCGTCGGCCCCAGCCGAGTATCCAGTTCCAAGGGCAATAGCAGGAGCCCCAATGCCCGCGCGCGTCAGTGCCCCAGACATAACAGACGGCGGGGGTACCTCAGTCCACGCATACCAGGCAAAGCAGCAGACCGCCAGAAGAGAAGCCCCAACAACCCTCCACGTCATCCTTCCTCCTTGCACCCTACGGTCACAGATCAGTGCGGAAATCCTTCTGATCTGCCATCCCAGCTCATGAATAGAAACGGGCCCGGAGCAGTGCCCCGGGCCCGTCATTGTGCGATTTACCGATAGATCGCAACCTTCCCGATGCCCGTCACCACCGGTTCGTCGGCACCGACAAACAGCACCTCCATCCGGTAGTAGTAGACACCGTTGGCCAACGTATCTCCGGCATCGTTGTTCACGTGCCACGCCAAGTCGTTCGGTCCCCAGCCCGAGTCATACATCAACTGACCGAAGAAGTCGTAGATGTAAACGCGGATCTGATCGATGGCCGTCGTTCCCTTGACGCTGAAGTACGTCGTGTGAACATCGTCCACCGGGTTTGGCGTACAACCAAACTCAAGGACCTGCCCCGGTCCACCAGCGTTGAGGACCTCGAATGGGATGTCCTGGCCGCCGGCGTTTCGCAGCACATCGAGGCTCAAGACAGCTGCCGAAAGGTCGTCGTTCGTCTCAAACGCGACGATCGGCCCATTGCTGATCGAACCACCTCCGAGCTTCGCAGCCGCGAACCGAACCACGCCAGAAGCGTCGTCAATCCGATAGGCCAGGACCTCGAAGCCGTTGATACCGAACACCGCCGTGATCTCGATCTCGTCAGCATCGTAGTACAGCACGCCTTGGACGTCAGCCAGTTCCGTACTTGAACCAGAGATCGCGACCTCGCCAAACGCGTTCAGCTCGACCGATGCCGTGGACAACCCGCTCTGCGGGACAACCGCCATTGTGAGACTCAACGTTCGGATGCCAATTCCCGCTTCTGCGATCCAACGCGCATCGGTGATGTCCACCACGCCAATCGGCGGAGCGACATCTGCTCGATCGAACGCGCCAGCCGGCCACGT
>CAZDDA010000530.1:0-2237 GCA_964504085.1 uncultured Thermotogae bacterium
TTGAAGAAACGAGATATCTTACCCAGCGTCGCCATTGACTAGCAACGCGTTATGGGAAACGGACAAGAGCGGGAGCTTTTCCCACGCCCTTCACAGCAGGACAGAAAATCACCTACAGAATGTATCGAGACAGATCAGGGTCCTCGATGATTTCAGCAAGCCGTTTGGTCACGGTTTCACGATCGATCACGATCCGTTTCCCACGGAGACTGTCGGCTTCGAAAGAGATGTCCTCCACCAGCTTCTCCATCACCGTGACCAAACGGCGCGCCCCAATGTTCTCGGTCGTTTGATTGAGTTCGTAGGCAATGCGAGCAATCTCTTCTACCGCCTCTTCCTCGAAGTCGAGATCTACCCCTTCGACCGCAAGCAATGCCTGGTATTGTTTCGTCAGCGCGTCTTTTGGTTCAGACAGGATTCGTTTGAAGTCATCTGCAGCGAGATTGTTTAGCTCAACGCGGATCGGAAGTCGCCCCTGAAGCTCGGGAATCAAGTCAGACGGCTTGGACATGTTAAACGCCCCAGCGGCAATGAACAAGATATTCTCAGTGGTCACGGCACCATAACGGGTACGCACGGTTGTTCCTTCGAGAAGGGGCAACAGGTCGCGCTGGACCCCCTGGCGAGAGACCCCCGGCCCACCGGTTTCCTCCCTTCCGCCTGCAGCAATCTTGTCGAGCTCGTCCAGAAATACTATCCCTGTCTCTTCAGCCAAGCGCAATCCGCTCTGTCGAACTTCTTCCATGTTGATCAGATTGTTCACTACCTGTTCGAATAGGACCGGCCGGGCATCGCGGATTCGCAACCTCCGTTTCTTGCGCGAAGGAGGCAAAAGGCCAGACAGCATGTCACCCATATCAATTCCCATTTGATCCATGCCGTCCTGTGTAAAGACCTCGACCTGGGGGATCACCTGCTCTTCCACAGTGATCTCGACGTACCGTTCTTCCAGCTCACCAGCCAGCAGCTTTGTACGGAGTTTCTCGCGCGTTTTCCTGGTGCTTTCCTCTCGCTGCGGATCGGGTTCGGAGATCGGCAAAAGCGCGTCGAGGATCTCGTCCGTCACCATCCGCTCCGCCTCCCCTTCCACCCGCAGGACCTCTTCCTCACGCACCATGGCGTTTGCCATGTCCACTAGATCACGTACCATCGACTCCACATCGCGCCCCACGTAGCCGACCTCCGTGAACTTCGTTGCCTCAACCTTGACAAATGGGCAGGTCGTGAGTCGCGCAAGCCGCCGTGAGATCTCCGTCTTCCCGACCCCAGTTGGCCCAATCATTAGAATATTCTTGGGTTTGATCTCCTCCCGTATGTCGCCGGCAACAAGCTGGCGCCGCATGCGGTTGCGCAGGGCAATCGCCACAGAACGCTTCGCCTCTTCCTGTCCCACAATGTATTTGTCGAGCTCAGCAACGATCTGCAACGGTGTGAGACCGCGCAACGTATCACCGGAAATCTCTACAAGCCCGCCCATTCGCCCTCCTACCAGAAGATCTCCTCCAGTATGATCTCTCGGTTGGTGTAGATATCTATGGCGCCTGCAATCTCGAGCGATCGGCGTGCAATGTCGGCAATCGCCAACTTTGTCTCGGAAAGGAGAGCCCGAGCGGCAGCCAGAGCGTACGCACCCCCCGAACCAATTCCGATCACTCCCTCATCAGGCTCGAGTACGTCCCCCGCCCCCGAGATCATCAGGATTCCCTCTTTACTCACTGTCACAAGAATTGCCTCCAGATGGCGTAGAACCCGGTCGGTACGCCACTCCTTGGTCAACTCTACTGCGGAACGCCGTAGCTGACCGTCGTACTTCTTCAGCTTTCCCTCGAACTTATCGAGCAGAGCAAGACAATCAGCCGTTGCACCGGCAAAGCCTACCAGAACGCGATCGTCATATAGTCGATAGACCTTCTTGGTGTTGCTCTTTATCACCGTCGTCTCAAGCGTGGCTTGGCCGTCGCTGGCCACGACACCGCAGCGTCCGGCGCCAGAGTAGACACCAATGATAGTAGTGCTGCTAAGACATTGCATGTACTTGCTATTCTAATCTGTTCCCTTGCCGGCCTCAATCTCGACCAAAGCGACACCCGGGACAGATCTCCCCACCACCAACAAATACGACACCACAGTGGGAGCAGCTCTTCCCGCCAGCTGATAGGAGCGCTACTTCACGTTTGCGCACCGTCAGATACAACTGCTCAAACAAGGAACGTAGCATCGGATCGGGTAGCGTAGAG
>CAZDDA010000531.1:0-2237 GCA_964504085.1 uncultured Thermotogae bacterium
TTGTGGAAATCTGCGGCCATTGAATCGCGCTTGGCCTCCTCCTCTTTGATAATGTCGGAGTAGTACCGTTCGGCCTGCGCCTTTTGCGTATTGCCCTCATTGACTGCGGCTGAACGCTTCAGAGCTGCCTGATAGACGCCCTTCTGTACATCGGCCTCAGACATCTGACCGGTCATCCCCTTTGCTCGAAGGACAGTCACTTCCGCCTTCTCTGTAAGCCATGCAATCTTGTCAGAAATCCACTTTATTGAAGTCCAGAATGCAGAGCTGATACCTGATGCAACAGCGGCTACACCACTCAGTATAAAGCTGCCGACAGTACGAAAGCTGAGAACCAATCCCTCCCAGCCGCTTATGATTGCATCTCTCACCCCGAGGAAATCTGCAAGAATGTTATTCCATGTTGTCTTGAAATACGTTGCAACCGTAATGTTGCCGATCCGTATGTTGCTTATGAAGTCACCGAAACCAGTGTTCACAATCCCAATAGCGTCAAGGATTGTAAGTATCGCGGTGGCTACAAGACCGACAGCGATCACGATCCCATACAGCGGGGTAAGCAACGCACTGAGAGCAAACGATGCAGCGGCCACGCCAAGCAGAGCTGCGCCCACAGCAGTAAGCGCCACCCCGAGCGCGGCGACCGCCTTGACAAGCGTTTCGTTGTCTCGCGCCCACTTAATCGCAATCTTGATTCCCTCAGTGGCTTTGTTGATCCATCGAGTAGCGACAGGCAGAAGATGATTACCGACCGCGACCGCGAGGTTTTCCACCTGCGACCACAGGCCGCGTAAGCTGTTTGCATAGGAGCCTGCCGTATTGGTAGCATCGCCCTGCTGCTTTGTCGTTGCTGCCAGAATCATATTGACCCGCATCTGCACTTTTTCTGACTGCGACAACTCGGCATAGTTTTTCTTTATGCCCTTATTAACAAGCTCCTGCTTCATGGCCGCTTCGCTGAGGTCAATACCCCATCGCCTTACGGCTTCAGTCTCACCAACAATACCGCTGGCAAGCCGCGTCCAAGCATCTGCATCCGCCATGTCCCAGAATGACCCCATATCAGAAGCGAGAGCAACCATTTGTTTTGACATACCCGCAGCTTCTTTTGAGCCTATCCCCATACCACGGAACAGCGATTGAGCAGTACCAAGCATGTCGATGTATTCAAGTCGGCTACGGTTGATTGTGTCGGCGTGTGCTTCTCCCCACTTGCGCGTTGCGTCTGCCTGATCTTCGAAAATCACGTTGAACTTATTCAGTGTCTCCTCATAGGCACTTGCTTTTGAAATCGACTTCAAGATGGGAGCCATGATTCCAGCGCCAGCAGAGGCGACCGTCGCTCCCAAACGCATTGCCTGTGAAGCAAAGCTATCCAGCATACTCGACGCACGACTCAGAGCTGACCCAAGAGGCTTGTTATCACCACCTATTTCAACATATGCTTCACCTGCTGGTATCGATCCTGCTGACACGGCATCTCCTTACACGATTGATAACTTCGCGTCCTCTTCCTTTTGATCCTGCCATCTTCTAAACCGCTGATATGCGGCTTCATGCTCCTCCGGCGTTAGCTTCTCTGGCAGGCGTTCTTTCCAGTAATCCAGTCCGTCTTGCAGCTTCACAAGGTCTGTGGTTTTTCCGTCCCATGTGTCAGAGGTTCCAACCTCGTTCCTGAATGGGTGACAAACCTCAAAGCTGGCTGGAGTATCAGAAAAGCGCGGCATCATCATGCAAACCCACGCGATCCTGTCCCACTCGCCCATCTGAACCGCTTCGCTCATTTCGTACAGCTCAGCAAGCGTATAATGCCAAGGGTCAACCCCAGCGAGAGCTGCTAGTCTGAAGAGGTCTTTTCTTCCCCATGCGCGGCCGCTCCGATCAGAGATGCGCCGAGATTCCCCATCTTCGCTCCCAGCGCCTTCTGGAAAAAATCAGCTAGTGCCTCATACAGAGAAAGCGTAGCCTCCTCAAGACATTCTCCGGGAAGCGCGTTCGCAAAATCCTCATAGGTTACACTGGTGACGTTTCCGGTTTCATCCCAGCGGATCGACTCATAGAGCAAGCGCGGAACATCGCCAAAGCGTCCGAACAATCCCCGGACAAGATCGACGACCTTACTTACTGGGAGCCTCAACTGCAGACCTGACTTCATCTCTTGAATCTCCTCAGATGTCTTATCCTGAAGCGACTCCTCAACGAAGTTGTAAACGGCATCGAGCAACGACTTGTCCGTC
>CAZDDA010000532.1:0-2231 GCA_964504085.1 uncultured Thermotogae bacterium
CTTATCGAAGGCTTTGGAAAACCAGGTCATGCACTGAGCCTTGATGAACCGCCGCTTCAATTCCTGGCGGGGGTCGTTGGAGAACATTGCCAGTTCGAACGTCGGATTGAGCTTGTAGATGGCCTGTTGCTCAAGGCGCTTCGCCGCTACCACAGCAAGGTGAAGATCGAACTTTGGAAGTACCAAGGTCGCTTCGAACTCATTTTCCGTGGCACCAATGGCCCCCTCCACCTTCTCGGTGGCCGCCTCGGCCTAAAAATCGAGCGCAATACTCGCCTGTTCCTCGAACTCAACGATGACGTTTGCCCACATCAACTTCTCAACGTCATGATCCATGTCTCTCCCTCTCCCCTTTGGCTTTGACCCGAAACACCTGGTCCTGCATCCATCGGACGCTGCCGATCCCGCTGTCGAACGAGCGGGACTTCGGCGGGGTTAGGCCGGACTCCCTCATGTGCTTTCGCCAGTGATTCCACTCGCCGAATCCGCAGGAAGAGATCATCTTCCCGCAAATCGAGCACGGCGCTCTACCCCACCCGCGCATCAGCGCTTCTTCTTGTTCTTGATCTTGGCATGACGCTTCTTCTTGAGTTGCTTCTTGGTCGGCTTCTTCGCGCCCTTACCCTTTTTCTTTGGCATCTGCCGCCACCTTCCTCTGCGCCTCTTCCATGAGATCGCCAGCACGCATCATCGCACCGTCCCCAGAGGAAACCCGCAGGATGGCCGCCGCAAGCGTCAAGGTATTGGTCTTGCGCTCCTCGGGAGACTCCATCGGGGGTCCGATCAGTTCGGCCACCTGACCAGGAATAGGACACATCTCCGTCGTCACCGTCTCGTTGATGATGTTGGCAAGCGCATCTAGATCGCCTTCACTAAATCCCCCAATCGAGCCAACCGGCTTCTTGTACTTGAGAGCCAAATACTGTTGCCAGTTGTTGGCCGCCTTCTCCCCAATGTTCATCGCATCGCCTCCTGCGTCTGGATTTCCTTGATCTTGTTGAGCAACCCACGGGAAACCTCCGTGAGGCTACGAATCATGGCGAACTCCATCTTCATCGCAAACTCGTTTTCCGGCAAATGCTCCTCGACGAGATCGAGAGCTTGCTCCATCTCGGGGATCGTCATCATATCCTTCGAGGCACAGCCCCAAACCGAACCTGTTGATAACTGTCATGGGTACAGTTGAGTTCGAACAGCTTTTCGTCACCACACCTGCGACACACCAGCTTCTCGTAATACCGCACGGTATGAGCGCCAGACCCCGGCATAGGGTAGTCGCTCAGGCCGTAACAAATCCCGGCAGGAACGAAATCGTGATTGTTCGCCTCGCAACTCACTAGCGAACCCTCCGCTTGTGCCTAGCCCTACGAAGAGGAATACACGCCTCTCCACGCTCCTCCAGAAGTCTGCCGAGATCATCCCAATGGATGTACGCATCGCCACGCATCGGCCCCCAAGAAAGACCGTAGGAATTGAAAAGTCTGACACGCCGCTCAGTCACGTCGTTAGCGTTGAGCATCGCGCAATGACCACCCTCCACGATCCCGGTCGGATGGATGTAACCCGAAGAATCTGGCTCGACCATGCCCGTGTACCAGGGAAGCCCAACCACCACCGGCCCGTGATAGGACAGGGCCATGAGCACTTCCCTGAGGCTAAAGGCCCACCGGAATTCCTTGATGTACCCCATGTCACGAACGATCTTCATGCCAGCGAGTACAGAAGTCCCGAAGTAGGCCGGCTCCTCCCCGGGCCACCGGTCAATCTTCTGAGCACGGCGATAAATCTTCTTGGCAAAGGCATAGGTCACATTGCGGACCTCCACCGGTCTGGCCGCAAGCTCATGCGCCACACCGCACCCCACGCAAGACGAGTCGCCGTATTGGTTCAGTTTCGTGTCGCAACGCCAGGTGTAGGAGCGCAACGGGCGGTCAATCTCAGTCATGCCACGAATCGACCAAAGCCGACTCTGCTCGTCAAACTCCTCTTTTCTTCCGTACTGCCTATCGGCCCCACCCCTTCTTCGTCCCATCACTGCTCCTCTACATTTTCGACATCCCAATCCACGTTGTCGATCTCGACAGGCTCGCCTTCGTGCTCGAAGTTCATCGCCTTTTCGCGGGCGACTTCCGAGTCTTTCTCCTCAACGTCGTAGACCTCCCGGATAGTACGGGTCATCGTGACCTTGAACCATGGCATCCTGTTCTTCCCCTTTTCCGAATGGGCCAACT
>CAZDDA010000533.1:0-2229 GCA_964504085.1 uncultured Thermotogae bacterium
GGTCGCAAAGACAAGGCTCTGGCGGAGACGGCGGCGTTGCTGGTGCTTAAAAAAACAACAGCCCGACAAAAGGCTAACATTGAGTGGAGTACCGCTGTTCGAGGTCTTTCAGCAACAGCTTCAACTTCTTCTTCGAACGTGCCGCCCGCATGATTTTCCGGCGATGGATGGCCGCCTTCTGGGTCTCGGGGATTTCGGCGTTGTAGTAGGGTTGTAGCTCTTGCGCGGCGAAGAGCTGCGGATGCCAGTGGTGGGCATCCAGTACGAGCATCTGGGTCGGGCCCTCTTGGACAATCCGGGTGCCGGTGTGTTTATGTCCGTGGATGCGTCTCTCATGGCTCTTGGGATTCCTGAACCACCGTTCCAACTCCAGATTGTCCTCCGGGATATCCACATCGTCCCCACCGGCGAATAGCCCTGGTTTGAAACTCTCCATTACCTTGGCCATGTGGTGTGATGCAGCATCCTGCTTCCCGGAGAACTCCTCGCGTAGCGCGTCGAAGGCTTCTTCGCGGTCTTTGCTGTTGCCCTCCTGCGGATCGAGGGTCTTCTCAACTGCCTTCACCTGCCTCACCCGGCGACGGATATGCTTGAACTCATCTGCGGTGGCCTCCAAGGCCCTGTCAATACAGCCGGCCAATCGGCAGATATGCCTATGGCTCGGGATCTCCCAGCCACGATCGACGTTCACCTGCAAAGACCCGCGTACCTTCTTCAGTGCATCCCTCATCCGCAGTCCCGCCGGATAGGTCGGACCGCCTTGGTTGCTGTTCAGTATGCCGCGGATTGCACAGCAGTAGTCCAACACGACTTCCTCGGCACTATCTTCCCGTGCCGAGTTAGGTGTCGCAGCATCTACCGTTTTTTTTTCTCCGAGGTGTCGGCTTCCAGAATCTTGCGCTCGATCGTGCGCAATCCCCGTACTTTCCCCCGCAATCGCACCTTGGCGCTGCTGTCCGCCTCCACAATAGGTTTGGCAACGTCTCGCATGAAGTGATTCTTACAGTACCGATGCGGTACTCCAGGGAATACTTCACCGATCGTTTTCACGAACGCGTCTTGCTTGTCCGACACCCATGCGTGCACAGGCTTGCCCAGCCGTTCGGCCCACAGGCGAACTTCCTCAATCACCTTCTTGATTTCCGATTCAGCACTCGACAGCAACGGCGTGGCAAACCACACTCGCTTCGCACGTAGCTCACGAATCACGTACAGGCTCTCGTGCCCCTTCTCAGGCTGAAGCCCGTCAATCGAGAGAATCAGATCATCTATTCCCTCGTAAGCTTCCCGCAGAAGCTCAGGATTCTGCTGACGAGCCGCAATCATGATCTGGTAGCGACCTATGTACTTTTCTATCGCATCAGCAGAGAGCTTGATTCCGTAGCTGTCCAGAAGCTCATTGCATATCTGGGGCACCGACCAGTGTCGGGAAAACCTTCGCTGCCCGATCCATGCAAACACGTCCCATCCTATTGCCCAATACGGCGGCGCAATCGCGAACTCCGCTTCCGGACTCAGGGTCTTGGAGTGACTCACGCATGAGGGGTCCGGACAGTGAGTAAGTCTCGATGTCATTCTCAGAGGACCGTCAAGGGTATGTACGCGATGGAAGCGATGGTCACAAATCGTCGTGGTCCGCCCGCAGCTGACACACTCCTTCTTCTCGACGTCCAGCGTCAGTTCTTCAAACTGCGTATCCTCAGGCCAGTGATAAGGCATAGCAACCCTCCCAGTTCTTCCCAGACAAGCCTATCACTGGGGAGGTTCCGTGTCTACCAATCCCTGAGATTTAGCTTTTTATCGGACCGTTGTTTAAAAAAACCCTTCATAGAGAAGGCGTTCTGCTGCTGGGTCAGATCCAAATCGAGTGGCTGGACGCCATACGAACCTATTCCAAGAACGTCGCCTCAATCGAAGCTTCCGGCCCATGAATGGATGTGAGCTTGGTCACCGCAATTACTTCCGTGTGGGCTGCTTCTCCGCCGAGCGCGGCAACCCGCAGGACCCGTACAACGCGCCCTTCCTGGACATTCTGGATGCGCGCTTCGACGCGCCGGCCGGCGTGGTGACCGTGCAGTTCGGGTTCTTCGGGCCCGGCGAAATCGAGCGGTTTGTGGTGGAGCGGAAGGAGAGGTCCGAGTTCGTGGCGATAGGCACCGTGCCTGGGCGGACTGCCGAGGATGAGGACCGCGGCCTCGCCACCTTTGCGGACGCGTCAGCACCGTCAGG
>CAZDDA010000534.1:0-2228 GCA_964504085.1 uncultured Thermotogae bacterium
GCCGACGGCCCCGCGTGCTGAACATCAAGGCCTGGCCGGAGCCCAAGGCCATGATGGGACGGACCGGCTCCGGCTGGTGCGTCCATCAACCCGCCATCCGGCTGGTGGAGCCCTATCGGCGGAAGAAGCGGCCCGAGGCCGATCCCAGGCAGCTCGAACTGGGCTTCGACGCTGCCGCAAAGCCACTGCACAAGCCCGGACGGATGAAGAAGAAAAGGGCACTGTACGCCAGGCTCGGTTCAGTGCCGACAGCCCTGCACAGCGCGATCGCCACCGTTCCCAACGTCTCCTTCTCCTGGCCGACCGCGGAATCGAACACCCCCCAGCAGAAGAAGTACGATCCGGTCAACGGGACCTCATCCTCGATCACCTGCCGGAACGCCCACAACTGCTCATCTTCGCCGTAGGCGTCGACGAGAATCTCCTCCAGCACCTTCCCGGATTTCGGGTCAGATTTCATTGGCGGTCTGACGAGAGCTCATCTCTTGCGGAAATGCTCATGAAGAAGCCGATCGAGTTGGCCGGCCAGATAGAGCGGCAGGGACAAGAGCGTATACGTCAGATTGCGAGTTCCGCCCTTGCCGCCGATTGTGGCCGTGAACGAACCGATCGAGGGGTTGTCCATGTTGAGGCGCACGGCGAAGTCGCGCTTCTTTTCTGCGAGGAAGACCTGAAGTGACTTCAGGCTCCCTGAAGATCCTGCCCGCACTTCAACGGGAACGATCTGGTCTTCATGGCCCCGGAGATAATCGACTTCGGCATTCGCGTTCTTCTGCTCGCGGTGCCAATAGAACAACGGATGCTCTTGAAACGCCGGGCCGGAGGCACGCAGTTCCTGCCCCACGAACTGCTCCGCGACGCCGCCCTCCTGAACCGTGAGCAGTTCGGATGCGTCCGGCAGGCTCAGCCCGCACAGGTTGTTGCACAGGCCGATGTCCATCAGCAGCGGCTTGAAATGGGTCTCGGAGGCCTCCGCTCCCAGCGGAATCCCGTTCGCCGAGGTGTGTCGGACCAGAGTCACGATGCGGCTGAGCTCAAGAAGTTCGAGCGCCGTTCGCAATTCCGCGGAACGGACCTCCCGGCTGATATTCACATAGCGCAGCTTCCGGCCGATGTTCCTGGGGACATAGCGCATCACCTGCCGCATGTTCCGTTGTTGAGCGCGCGTGCCGTACTTGGCGAAATCGTCCTGAAGGGTCGTGGTAATGAAGGCCAGTATCCGTTGCACCTCCAGCAATTCGCGCCGTTCGACATACGCCGCCACGGCCGATGGCATGCCGCCCACGAAGAAGTATGTCCGAAGGAGATCGCGCAGCTTGCGATGAACCGCGTCCCCAAGTTCGTCGCCGACATGATAGGCATCCAGGTGCTTTGCGACCGCGTCCTCCCCCATGGCCATGAGGAACTCCTGGAAGCTCATCGGGTAGAGGTGCAGGTACCCGATCCTCCCGACCGGCATCGAGTGCCGGAACTCGCGCAGAGCGAAATCCAGCAGGGACCCCGCCGCGATGACGTGCATCTCGGGTATCTCCTCATGGAAGTACCGGAGACAGGCGATGGCTTTCGGGCAGGCCTGGATTTCGTCAAGGAACAGCAGGGTACGGCCGGGCTCGATCGGTTGGTTGAAATACAGGCTCAGCTCCTGCACGATCCGTCGGGCTTCCATGCGGTTGAACAGGGAGTGCAGGTCTTCCTTCTGCTCCAGGTTCACCGTCAACAGGGACGGGAAATGCCCTTCACCGAACGCCTCCACCAGATAGGTCTTGCCCACTTGGCGGGCTCCGCGCACGATCAGCGGCTTTCTATCTGCCCGGTCCTTCCAGGCAAGAAGCTCAATCTCCGCAGTACGTTTCACGATCTTACCATTGGATTATTGCACCATCGACTCTCAAACACGATTGGATAATAGCACATCTACGCTCGCGCGCAAGGGTCAGATTCCATTGCACGGCTTTTCAGGGCTTATCAGACCTCGAAGTGGCCTGCCACCCGTAGCTCCGAGCACAGCGAGCAGCGAAGGGTGGTGGCGAGGACCAGAATCGAACGGGTGACACGCGGATTTTCAGGCTGGCCTTGTAAGTCTTTGCGCTGCAATAGGTTGCTCGATAGTGCTGAACGTGAAGCAATGACGAAAAGTCGTGCGGCAGCCTTCATGCGCCGCAAGTTGCCGTAAAGTTGCCGCAGACCGACCCGCCAGCTGCGGTTTCTCAATGTTCTCGCACACGCGG
>CAZDDA010000535.1:0-1151 GCA_964504085.1 uncultured Thermotogae bacterium
TATCCGGGGCTTATTTTTTATTGTCAACTTATTGTCAACATTTCAAAGATTTTTGTTGACAACCTACTCCAGGAAAATGTAGGACGGAAAGGTCAGGCCATGATCCTTCTCAATGGTGAAGAACTGCTGCCTGGGAGGCTCGTAGTCCGCCTTGATCTTCATGGCGAAGGCATTGTAGCCGACGAGGCTCCCGTTACTGATCCAGCAGTTGTCGCTCTTGCTCTGGTGGTAATGGCCGAAGATATCGAGATAGGTGTTGCGTCCGGCCGGAGACTTGTTCCACTGGGCGACTGCTTTGTTCACGGGAATGGTGATGCCGCCGACTCCGCCAGCGTAGCGAATAGCGTCCCCATGATGCAGGCGCAGCTTGTACTTGTCCATCACGTCGAAGTAGTTGTGGTAGCCGCGAGAGAGCTGGAAGTGAACCTTGGGATTGTCCTTGTAGAGCTTCGCGAGGAACGAGTACATAAGGTACTCATACGAGGTCTTCCAAGCAGTCGAGGAACGGATCTCTTTCGTGTTCCGGCCGTGGTTGCCGAAGCTGCACGGGATCAGGATGTGCTCGAAGCCCCCCTCCTTGAGGAGGAAGTCGATGCCATCACATAACACATCGGTCACGAGGGCGGTCATCTCCGTGGCGGAGCCGAGGGATTCCTCGCGGATCTCCTGGTGGATCTCACCCGAGATGAAGTCCCCGAGGAGCGCCAGCACGAAGACCGGGATGTCCGTGCCCGCCCTGACGAGGTCAGTCAGGTAGAGCGAGTTCTTGAAGAACTTCGTGGCCCGCTTGTGGAAGATGTCGAGGTCGAAGGCGTTGAGCCCAGAGACGGTCTCAGGATCCACGTATTCGCCCGCGTGCCAGTCGCTGGCGACTGCAAAGGCCCACGAGGTCGAGTGGCGCTTCTTGCCCTTACGCGGCAAACTGCGGGGTATCTTGATCCTCTGCTTGCGGCCCTTCTCCATGAGCCAGAGGGAGGCCAGGCTGGAGTCTCGGGCATCCAGCTCCTTGAGGAGCTGCTTGTACTTCTTCCTCAGCCCACTGTATTTGTCACTGAGGGAGGATACGTTCCTGTCATACTGTACCATCTCACTCGCCGGTACAGAGCCCTCCTCGCGCCTGCAGCGGATGATCTCGACCTCTTCAGGGGTCA
>CAZDDA010000535.1:1161-2210 GCA_964504085.1 uncultured Thermotogae bacterium
CGGAACTGTGGTGCCTAATATCGGGAACTTCGGATCACTCATGTTGGTCCTCCGAAGTTAAGATTTCTTGCCTGTCAGTATAGATGATACCTTATCTTTGACAGAAATGCAAGTACTTTTTAATTTTTGTGCCCAAGCTGAGGCTCCCAGCTCACTTCCGACCAGGATCGTAACGGCCGTGTACTTGCGGCCGCATTTGGGGCATTTGGCTGTCTGGGTCTTCGCAGCGCTCCCGGCCGCATAGGAATGAGTGATTTTTAGCTTGACATCACACGTTTCACATTTCATCGACGAACCTCCACGCCGACCTGCTTGCTTTGTCGGTTCATGAGAATTATCTTGCCATCCACTGAAGTATGAGGATAGAAGCACATCGCGAATGCGTCGGCGCGGTCGGGCGACTCATATCCCCTCTTCACATATTCGTCCTTGGTTTCTAAAATAATTTTCCCCTTCTTGTTGATGAAGTACAGCCTCGAAGATAACTGCTGGATCAGGCGGTAGTCGTTTGGTATGTTCATGAGGCCACTCCTGGCGTGCTTGGCAACACTGAAGAAAGCCTCGGTCATCTTGTTGGCGTACTGTGAGTCCGTGGGCGACCCGGCCGTGTGGAACTCCATGACCTTGCGTCCGGTGCTGTAGAAGTTCCGCATGACGCCCTGCCCCATGCCCCCGGCATCCACGACGTAGGTACAATCCCGGTTCTTCCAGTCGGCCCTACGTTGCATGTTGAAGGCGTAGTCTACTACATCGTTGGGATCCGTCTTGACGAAGATCTTGTTCTCCACGACTGCGAGGCCGGAGCGACGATAGATGACGCTCTCTGCATCCCCATAGCGGGCGAGGTCGATGCCGAAACGGAATTCCCCAAGAGCCGCTTTCACGGCGAGGTAAGGATCAGTGTTGACACAGCGCCAGAGATCCTCGGAAGACATCACGCAGTTCGGATCCATGTACGGGAACTCGCCCAGTACACGCACGCGGAAGACATCGGAGTCGCGGCCGAACTCCTCCTCGATCGTGCGGATGTTGTCCTTGTTCACGATCGG
>CAZDDA010000536.1:0-2208 GCA_964504085.1 uncultured Thermotogae bacterium
CCGGGCTATCACTACATCGAGACGCATGGAGTGAACGCACGGGTGCAGGGCTACAAGCTAAATGCACTCGGCGAGATCCATTTCTGCACTCCCGAAACAAACGTGTGGGTTAACGGATAGGCAAACTCTGGTTAAACTCAACACGCCTGGGCTTCCGACTTGATCGGCGGCCCAGGCTTTCGTTATAGAGAGGTATGGGCCCAGAGACATGCTTAGCTACACGATACGCAGGGTGCTGCAGCTTTTTCTCGTCCTGTTCGGGTTGACGGTTCTCCTGTTTGTCTTGCTCAAGACGATGCCCGGTGATCCAGCGCGGATCATGGCCGGGCTCGGAGCCACCCCGGAGAGCATCGAGGTGATTCGGCAGCGGCTCGGCCTGTACGATCCTCTCTACGTGCAGTATTGGCGCTTGATCAGCGGGTTGTTCAACGGTCAGTTACAGGCGATGACCTATCATAGACCCGTGTGGACGGTAATCGTCCAACGGCTTCCGGCCACGGTGGAACTTGGGGTTGCGGCGATTATTCTCGCGCTGTTCATCTCGATTCCCGCGGGCCTTCTGTCGGCGATCTATCGCAACTCGCCGCTCGACTACGCGGTCACTACGACTGCCTTGATGGGGATCTCCATCCCCGTGTTCTGGTTCGCGTTGATGCTGATGCTGGTCTTCGGCGTGGTCCTGCACATCCTCCCGGTTTCGGGAAGGGGTGAGACGCTTTGGGGATGGTCGTTTTTGACAATCGATGGGTTGCGGCACCTGATCATCCCGTCGGTGGCTCTTTCGTCGGTGCTGATGGCGCTGAATGCGCGGCTGACCCGGGCGAGCATGCTCGAGGTGCTGCGCCAAGAATACATCGACACCGCCCGTGCCAAGGGCCTACGCGAACGGGTGGTACTCATCAAGCACGCGTTCCGAAACGCGCTGGCGCCTGTGGTCACGAACATCGGATTGCAGATTGGGACGATCTTCGCTGGGGCAGTGCTCACCGAGACAACGACCGCCTGGCCGGGAATTGGACGGTTGACGATTGATTCCATTCTCCGCCGCGACCAGTCCGTTGTGTTTGGTTTGGCCCTGTTCATGGCCGCCTGCTACATGATTTCCTACCTTCTTGTGGACTTGTTGTATGCGTACATTGACCCGAGGATCACCTATGACTAACAACAAGAACGACACGCTGTTACGAGATAGTCTTCTGTCCCTTTTCCTTCCCGGCTTGGGGCATATCGTTCGCGGTTGGTGGCGAAAGGGGCTGTTGCTATGGTTTCTCGTGGCTGCATTGGGTGGAACGCTGTACCTGGCCGTGATACGGGGTCGGCTTGCGTGGTTGGCCGGGCCGTCCGATTATTGGTTCTCAACCAGCATGTTGTTCCTCTTTTTCGTCATTGTCTGGCTGTGGGCATTCTTTGACCTGCGTCGGCTGATTCGTGCGAGAGATGTGGAGACCTACGTACAGGGGTACTGGCAGATTGTGGGCAGAAGGTTCTCCAAAGACCCCAAGGGGATGATCGGCCTGGGGATTGTCCTGATCGTCTGCTTTGTGGCAGTCTTTGCTCCGTTTTTCGCGCAAGGCAACGCGCTCAAGATGCAGCTTGCGAACTTCCTTTCCCCTCCCTCGGCGGAGCACCCTCTGGGAATGGACAACTTCGGACGCGACGTCTTGGATCGGCTCATCTTCGGCTCTCGTGTGGCGCTGGGCATTGGAGCGTTAGCGACGATTCTCAACATGGTGTTCGGTGGATTCTTGGGATTGATCGGGGGATACTTCCGCGGCATGCCCGATACAGTGATCATGCGGCTTCTTGAGATCGTCAATTCAATCCCCTTTCTCGTGTTGGTTCTTCTCATTGTGAGTCTATGGGGGGCCGGCATCGCCACCCTGATAATTGTCTTGGGTGTTTTCGGCTTACAGCCGGCGCGGATTATCCGCAGCGAAGTCCTGTCGGTGCGCGAGGAGGATTACATTCTGGCGGCACGCGCCATTGGCGCCCCCACCCTTCGGGTTCTTTCCCGGCACGTGTTGCCCAACGCGATCGCCTCGCTTCTCGTTGTAACGACAATGACGATCGGGGTGAACATCATCGTGGTGGCGGGCTTGAGCTTCTTGGGATTTGGGGTCAGGCCGCCGATGCCGTCGTGGGGGGCGATGCTCCAACAGGCACAGGAGTTCATGCGCAGCGCGTGGTGGATGTCCATCTATCCGGGCT
>CAZDDA010000537.1:0-2201 GCA_964504085.1 uncultured Thermotogae bacterium
AGAGCGGCGTGGCCTGCCGAAGTCATAGCTAGTGCATCGAAGTTTGCCCAGACTCCCAGCGGGGATTTTCCTAGAGGAGTTGCTAGAAACTCGCAGGCAGTATTCGAGTTTCACGGCCCGTGGAAGGACAGACACGCACAGGTCTCCCCATTGCACATGTAACACTTGAGTGGCTGACCCTTCGCGCCATACTCCTTCTGCAGGTACTGCTCGAACTCACACGCCTCTGTCCACAGGTCTGAGTCCTCAAGCAGTTGTTTCTGCTTGATCAGGATTGCGCAGAACCAGGAAAACGTATCTGCCAGCTCGATGACAAGATCCATCTTGGCGTCCAAGAGACGAGCCTTAACAAAAGGCAATGCTCTTGAGGTAAGATCAATGCGGGGCTTCCCGGTGTCTTTATGCCGAGGAATATCGGCTTCACTGTACTCATTGACGAGACCCTCTATAGTTGAAATCCTCATCAAGAACTCCTCGGCTAGCGCACAATCCTCCTCGTTCACGACCCCGCGCAGCTGCAGCAGTTTCCGAATTCCCATTGCCTCTTCTCCCGCCTCCTCAAGAAAGTGGAAACCTATGGTTGCTAGAGTCATCATGTGAATCCGGTCAGCGTACAGGTCTGAGAAGATACTCAACCAGTCGTGAATCGTATAGTCACTCTTGCGATAGGTTTTCCAGTACTTGAGCAGCTCCCTGTAATGCGCTCCCTTATTCTTCTTTCGGTCTACTTCTTGGGAAGCGCATTTGCACGGTCTGGACAGACAATGTCCGCATAAGCCCGGATACTTCAGGAAGACGGTGTCGGAGAGACCTGGAGGCCAATGAAATAGCAGCTCGCTCTCCAGTGGCCTTAGCTGACTGATGTGGGTCACAAAGCTACAGATCCAACAGAACGTATGTGCTGCTGAGAAGAGCAGGTCGGGATGGTTCATTCTCCTGATGGCTTCCCCCATTGAACTACAATATGCCATGGTGGCGAGCCAGAACTCCTCCGTTCTCCTGCCCGTGTCAGCATGACCGAACAGAGTGTGGAAATCCCGGCACCATTCAGAGATTGTCCTCTCCTTAGCTTCGTCCGGAGCAGTCACCGTGTTATTCCTCCCTCCGGCGCAGATCAAGCGCCGGACCAGATCTGATAACTTACCTACAATGGGATGCCGTTGCCCACGCACACGCAAATCCCCAGCGGCATGATCAATTCGAAGGCTCCTGTAGCAGGACCCAACGCCGTGAACACGAAATGGAATGTTGGCGGCAGCTACTGATCACCGTCGTCTGCCTGTTGGAATTGTATCTTGTCTCCTTCCAGGCCTCTGGCAGGCCCCCCAGTTATGCCGAGGTATCTCGGCAACAGATGATCCTTATTTGGCGCCTGTATAGCCCCCATAGTGTCGACCGCCCAAGAGACGAAGCCAGGAGGCGGGTTCCTCACACCATGTATGTTGGCAAGCTTGAGAGTCCGAACCGCTCTCCATCCCTCTACGTCTCTTAGGTTTGCACCCCTGAGATCTGTCTCGCCAAGATCCGCGTCTGTCAACTTCACCCCGACCATGCTGGCCTCGCCCAAGTCTGCTCTCTTCAGACTTGCCGCAGACAGATCCGCGCTATCGAGGATCGCCCCTTTCAGACTTGCGCTGTCCAGATGCGCGAAGCTAAGGCTGGCACTGTACCGCACCGGGTTTCTTGGACATAAGCTTGCCGGTATTCATAGGACCTGTCAATGAGAATGAAGCGCTCCTCGTGTGAGCTTCCGGAACAGCCTCGACGAGAACTGCCCGCCGAAGGCGATACCTTTGTCCCTCGCCAGAGTCGCGCTCGTCGATCCGGTCCTCGGGGTCGGATCTTGCAGCGCAACATTTCAGGGTCTAACGCGCTGCGATTCCATCTGTTCCGACCCCTTGAGTCTCAAGGCGGCAACGCATACCAACCGATCTCGCTAAGATCTGCTATTTGCACACTTAATCCCGATCTTGCTGCACTGCAAGATCCGACTCCCAGCACTCGTACATCTGAACGCAGTATCGGTACGAGGGAACAGCCCTGTTGCATTCATGGCAAAGCCTGTCTGCGAATTGAAGATGTTCAATCACGCCTTCATCAGACGGCACCCCTGCATCTATAAGCTGCCTCACCAACTTGTATGGGACGTACATCGAATCCAGTGCGAAAGCACGAGTGGGATTAGGATGCGTAGGTCTTTC
>CAZDDA010000538.1:0-2198 GCA_964504085.1 uncultured Thermotogae bacterium
CGGCCCCCTTGGGGGGGCCTTCCTAAAGCCACGCCCTCTGGGCGTGGTTGATTACCGCCCTTGACGTTGAGGAAGCCCTTTGTCTACGCGGTCGAACGCTAGCGCCTGAGCTAAGGTGCGCGCTTCACCGCGTCGCCTTCAGTTCCTTGTTCGGTGATCTCGTAGTCTACCTCGACTGATGTTGGAAGCCTATCCTCGTATCGCCGCAGTCGCTCTTCCAAGTCCCTTGCTCCCTTCTGAGACATGGAATAGAAGCTGACCGTCTTGCCGTGGTAGTGGTCTCTCATCACCCAGTTGGCGACCCAGACCGCGCTCTTTGGCAACGATTGAGTTCCTTGGAACCAATGCGGGTAGACGATAACAACGTCAGTCTCATGATCTGTGAGAAACTCTTCAATCACCGCAGAATTGTAGTTGCCGCTGCGCTTCGCACGTGTCACTTCGACTGTTCCCAAACCCCAGAGATCGAGCACATCCACATCAGCGTAGTATGTGACCGCGCCAAGGTCATTAAGGGCAATGCGCACCCCAGACGGATACATCGTCCTGACGAAATCGGCCATGTGAAACTGCTGCCGATAGATGTGGTTGCTTGCAGGGACTACTTCGCCCATCGACACTCTGGCACGGCGAAGCAAAGGACAGAGAAACAACAGCGCGCACCCCCACAGTGCTATCCTGTGCAAGACCTTCTGGCGAGTAAGCAGAAGTGCCCCTAATTGTGAGAGGGCTTCGAAATGCAGGACGACTATGAATGGCAGTGAAATCGCAACGAGATATGCTTCGTATCGGTAGAACCACCCGGTCGCCGCAAACTGAAGATGCAGCCAAATTGCCCCCACAAGAGACAGGTGAAGGAATGAGAGCGGTACTCTCCGAAGGCTTCGCGCCGCCCCCAGCAGCAGCAGAATGCCGATCATCATCAGGTGACGGTTGGAGTCAGCAGTAAGACGGACAAAACCTCGGCCTCCCAAAGCCATGATGAGAGACCGGAAACCAGATATATCTGGGAAGTTGCCCTTCATCATAAGGGAGTTGGGGAGGAAATAGGCCCCGTGTGACAACGAAAACACTCCGTAGACTATGACGGGTAGCATTGCCGTGACGAACAGCCGGACAGCACCGCGCCACTGCTTCATGAATACCAAGAGCAGGGCAAGCGGTGCAACAAGAAAAAGCGACTCGTAACGCGCCGCGACGGCCAAAAAGCCTGCGATGCACACCGGCGCAAGTCTCTTGCTCTTCGGATCGAGCGTGAAGGACACACTTGCTCCGACAAGAGTTATTCCGAAGAACACATGCATGGTGTGTTCCATTCCGGTAGAGATGATTGGCACCAAAGGGGCAAAGTACACAACCGACAAACCAGCGAAGAGCCGTCCCCATAGCCCTGCGCCCAAACGTCGTGCCAGGGCATCTGTTGCATAGAGTGCCGCCAGGGCGAACAGTGTCGCCCAGACCCCCGGCAGCCAGTCGGAGACGCCGAATAGTGTATAGGACACGGCAAGCAGGACTGTCCAGAGGGGAGACGAGGTGCATGAACTGAATTCAAGGCGGGTCACCCCGAAAACGCCGTGAGTCGCAACATTCTTGGCAATGGCCATGTGAATATACGGATCGTCAAGTGTGTACACTAGGCGGCCGTCGTTCGCGCGCACTGAGGCTAGAGTTACCAGAGAGAGTGTGGCCATGAAGATAATGGCGACCACAGCAAACGGCATGTTCTCGCGGAGCTTCTGCATGATTACCTCTGTCTCCGAACAGTCTGATCAAACCGGGATTTCCTATGGAGCCTCCAGTTCACGTTCACTGTGAACTGATTCTTGTATGCTAATCCACCTCGAAGGCCCTGTCAGGCAGAATCTCCGACGCGAATACAAAGGTGTGCGACCGGATCTTCTGGCGGGGTCATGCCGCACGCTGTTGGGCCCAGTAGTTGGTCCAGAGAGGGCGCGGCGAAGTGCTTTCGCAGGGGTGCGAGAGGGGCTTGAGTCTTCCGTGGGATTCGAGCGATGGCAACCATGCGGCGGCTCCTTTGATAAGGTTTTGTCATCGCAATTCTTATCGTCTGAACTCGTCGCATTTCTTTTGCCTGTGTTACCATCTGAATCGAGAGAACCGGTCAGTTTGAGTTACTGCAGAGCTCAAACTGACCGATTTCACGCCGCCGCGAGGAGTTTTTCCAGGCGGCGGATGAC
>CAZDDA010000539.1:0-2195 GCA_964504085.1 uncultured Thermotogae bacterium
TCTCCCCAATGGGCATCGCCCAAAAACTGGTCTAACCTGTTTTATTCATGAAGCAAGGCAAAATGGCCTGAACATCGATGACAATCCATGTTTCTACGACACGGTCAGCTTTATCGCAGGGAATCCTGGTCATTTTCATGGATTCTGACTTCATGAGGAGGAAAAATCAGCAGCGCCGGGCAAGCCACCACTGACTGCTTTGCAACAGGGAGACACTTTCAACAGGGAAGTTGCCAATAGACTGGTCGAATCAGAGCGTTGCGCCAACAGCGTGAGCGACCTTTCGCCAGCATCCAAACCAGGGATAGTTCAACGGGAAGTGGAGGACAATTCGACGGACGGATCTCTGAACCCAAACAGCCAGCTTCATCAGGCGCTCACGCAATGTGGTGACTTGCGCGGAAGTCAGTTTTGTACCTTCAGCTCTTCGTCGCATTTCCTGCAGGAGCACATAGGCGGCAGCAGTCATCAAAACACGCAATTGGTTGGCCAGGAACCTGCTGCAGCTCGTGCGATCGATCTGCAAGCCGTTATGCAGTTCCTTAATCCGGTTCTCCACGTCTCCTCTCTGTCGGTAGATCTTGTAGACGTTTCTGGGAGTATGGGGGAGGTTGGTAACAACATAGCGATCATTATTCCTGGGATCACGGCCTGGACACCGAACCACCTCGGCCTTGAAGATGATCCTCCGGCGATGGGACCACTTCCGGGCAGCATAAAGCGTCTCGCCGTAGAGCGTTTCGGTTTTACCGGTCCTGCGCGACTTCATCCGGGCTTTTCCCATCAGCCGGCGTGCCCTTTTTCCCAGCCTGGAATTGCCGGGCATCCCGACCAGATACTCCACCCCTTCCAGTTCCAGGTAATCGAGAAGAGAAGGCGTGGCGAATCCTCCGTCGAGCCGGACCCGCAAGCGCGTCTTTGGGAATGCGTACCGCAATCTGACGAGCAGTCTCATCAATATTCCGATGGCCCCGCGAGTGGCGGGAGCATTTCCCGGGCGAAGAGCGACGGTGAAGAGGTATTGATCGCTTTCGTTGTTAAATTGCAGAGTTCCTACCAGAGGCAGGTAGCAGTAGGAATCGTAATGACCGTTGAAGAAAGTCAGTTGCTGGGCACCGTGGGTAGGATCATCCGTCGGGTCGAGATCAATGGTGATTCTGCGGGCCTTGCCCTTCAACCGTCTGGCATGATGTTCGATGACGATGTCAGCCAACTCACATCCCATCGTAAAGAGATCCTTGGTTGTGACTCCGTTCTCGAATCGGGACAAGGTAGGTTGCGAACCAAGCCGGTCGCCATCGATAGGATCCCTGTCGAGAAGCATCTTCTGGACGGGATCGTCGGCCAGGCGAGCAGAATCGTTACAATCGGCGTACCCACAGGCAATGCCGTAGATGCGTTGTTTCAGGAGGTCAGGAGTTTCGTGCAATACCTTTCTGCTTTCACGGCTGTCCCGGATGCATGCGGCCAGACGATCGGTCAGGGACAGCTCAGAATCGATACCCTTCAGAAGAATGGCTCCGCCATCGGAACTGCAATCGGGCTGGTCAAAGCTGGCAAGAACTGGTTTGGGAAAAAGCTCGGGAAAAAGAACAGTCTGTGTGGTATCTTGAGTCGTCATCTGGCCTCTTTCTGTGGTGTAAGTCTCTTGTGTCGCAAGGATTATACACAGAAAGGGGCTTTTTGTTTTTCACCTTCATGAATTATTCGCGCTAGAGGATCCCGACGCCAACCGACACCGTAGGTACGGGTGCCACACTTGCGCAATAAAGAATCGTCCATCGCCAAACACAACCGACCATTACGAGGAAGTTCCCTGACAGCTTCCCGGCACACGACAGCAAAAATACGGGACATGTCTATCCGACTCTGCGAAAAAAGACGGTAGGCTGCCGTCCAGTCCCGAAACTGGAGCCCGCAAGTAGATAACAGCCCCGTAACCGTGGGCCGACCCAAACATACCAACGAACTCATCGTGAGCGCCTGCGCCCGCTCCGCAACCCGCGACTGCGAGAAGACTTCTCCGCACTGCCGCCAGAGTTGCTCAAGCTCGACGAGGAGTCCTGAGGAGTTTTTTTTAGCGCCGAATCCGGAGCATGGCGGCGGCGTAACACGAGCTGAGACTTATCTTCGATGATCCATTCCATCATTTCGCCGCGGGAAAACTCCATGGCCTGAGCGATGGCGGAAGGGAA
>CAZDDA010000540.1:0-2195 GCA_964504085.1 uncultured Thermotogae bacterium
AATAGTCCTCGGGCAGCCCAATAGGCTGCCATTCCAGGGCGTCCGGGAATCGCTCTTTGACTTGACCTCGCAGCAAGGGATCGGGGTAAATTCGAGCACGTTCACCTCGCAGGTCCGCAACCACTCCCTCAGCGGGACGACCGCACCCGGCAGCCTCGATATTTCCATGATCCGAGCTCAAATAGACATGGAACCCGTTCTCCAGAAGCAGATCGATGAGGTTTACCATGAACGGTTGACCGGCCCACTGTCGAACCTGGTTGTGCATCCCCGCACTGCCGAGCTCCATGCCATGCATAATCTTGTCTACTTTGTCCACAACCAGCCCCACGACGCGTGTCCTTGGCCTGGCAACCATCACCTCTACGCTATCCAAGTTGCCGTCACCCAGCCCTTTTGCGTATGCGACCTCTTGTTGTGTCAACCCCTGGTCCACCCAGAATTGGGTCCATAACGCAGGCTCCTTTTCAGTGGTATGGATGCTGTTCGGAAAATAGATGGGCGGCTTTCCCGCAAAGGCCGCCTGTCGTGAAACAGATGTGATGGTCGGTATCCAGGCAAAAACCGCATTTTCTCGGAAACGATATCTGGGGCGTTGCTTGGCAAGCTCCTTTCGTATGACGATCCACTGATCCAGCGAAAGGCCGTCCAACAGGACAAACGCCACCTTGTGTTCTTTATCGTCGCGTATATATCTGGAAAGGAAACGGGGAATATGGTGGAGCATAACCGGCGGAACCGGTGGCAGATTGATCAACCCCGCATAACGACTTTTCCGCCAGGAAACAAGCACGGAATCAATTCGAGTTTGCAGCGTCACCATCTCCTGGCGGGTCGATTCATGCAAGACCATATCCGATTCAAGAGTCAGAGCAACAAGCTCTGCCCAGGTCCTGGCAAAATGGAACCAGGCTTCATACGGTGTGTCCTCTTTTGGAACGGCAGAGGCTAAAGTTTTAAGGAGGCCATCCGCGCGGCGTGTCCTATCAGCCTGCTCGTCCGTTCGGATACCAATGGCAAGCCAGGTTTTTGACAACGATTCAGCCTTTTCATGGGGAACGGCCTCAAGAAGTCCTTCATAGAACAGATTGTCGATATAAACACGGATGTCGTCATGGTCAAAGGGTAAATCTGAAGGACCGGGGAACTCAAAGCCGTAGGGTTCCTTATTCTCCTTAACGCCGATACCTCCCCGTTTTGCTGAGCTATCGAGAAATATGGGCCAGCGTTCCTGAAGAAAGGCGAAAAAAGCCTCCCGATCCGGGATAATCGTTTCAAGTGGCCAATTTTCAAAACCATCCTGCTGCTGAAGGACCTGGATAAAACGTTCGTCAAGCAACGCAGGAATTCGCTGTTTCCGGTAATGGCGGCGCAGGAGCACACGCAACAAATCGGAAGGCCTTCTGATAAGCTCCGGCGCAATCTCGAAAACATTCCTCAAGACGAATTCCTTAGTAGCGTTATTGCCCAGCACACCTGGAGCATGCCGCTTCTGGGCTTCGTATAGTGCGTCCAAGTCTCCGCGATCCAAGGCTGTCACAATGGGATAGCTCAGGTTGGGAAAGATCTCTCCAAGGTTAAAGGACAACCGGCGACCGGCCTGGAGCAGGTCGTACGGCAAACAATCCAGGTCACTGGCTGCGGAGCGCAACACCACTACCAGGTCCGTCTTCTCCCCCCGGTCCCAGCGGGAACGGAACCTGGATTCATAGGCATACCGAAAAGCGATATGATCTTCGAAAGGGATTAGTTCAAAGCCCCGTTCACGAATGCCAGCAAGAACGCCTTCTTCCAGGAGAAGTCCGTCAGGATCGGCAACCAGGGTAAGCCGGGCCACGTTGGGAGTGAACTCTCTGAGAATATGGTTTCGCCAGTTACTCATCCAAAACTCCAACCGCGAAAAGACTTGATTGAAACCGCGAATGGACGCGAATGAACACAAATAAAAGCTGAAATTAATTCGTGTATATTGGCGTCCATTAGCGGTCCCTTTTCTGTAACACAACTTTTTTCCATTCTAATTTGGCATGTTTAAAGTTCAAGATGATTCCCGCTTGAAGACCTGTGATTTTTAAATAGTTCAGCACCTGGCCGATATGTTCATCAATAATTTGTTCAACGGTTTTAATTTCCACGATCAGCCGATTTTCAACCTCAAGATCAGGAATATAGTCATCAATGTGCTCATTCCGGTA
>CAZDDA010000541.1:0-2187 GCA_964504085.1 uncultured Thermotogae bacterium
TATCGGGAAACAGGGAAGAGCTTCCGACATTGTGTGGCTAAAGGAGTTATTGAGTAAGGAGCGTGAGCGCGATCTGAGGGAATCGGTGAACAACGCCATCAAATGCATTCGTGAGAGAGAAGCTAAAAAGCGAAGAAAGAGAGCAGACAGCAGAGAGTAGGTCGGATACTAATGCTGTGACGAGGATGTCAATCCTGACTGCGGAGCGGATGGCACGTCAACAAGCTTTGGGCTAAGCTGAGCCGTGGCTCATCCCAGACCGGCGAGACACTCGCTCTGCTTGTATCCGCAGCAGTAGTGCGTAAGAATCAGTTTGACACGAGTCGAGCTATGGGGGTCGATTCCGTCAGGCTTCCGATAGTTGCATTATGAAACAGTGGCGCATAGCGGCAATCATCGCTGCGGTGGTTGTGGTGGCAATAGCGGCTGTTCTGTATGCTACTGTGGAGCGCTCGGAACAGCAGGCTGCTTCTGCCGAGAAAGACCAGGAACCGTTGGGGGTTGGATCGAGCGATAAGAAGTCAGGCGAAACCCCGACCGAGGACAGACAATCCGGCAAAGAGCCATCCCTTCCAGCCGACTACAAACCACCCTATGCCGCCGAGCCGGCAATCGCCGCTCTCGTCGATAAACGCATCCCGCTTAACAAGCGAGCATCGCCGGACATGGTTTCCAAGGTATCTGGTGCAGTCATCAAGAAGAACTTGAAGCCACTGCTTCTTGTCCTCGATGACAAGCAAGATCACCCCTCCGTCCGGAACAACGTGCTCGTCCTGCTCCGCCGGTCGGTAATGTCAAGAATCTTGTGCACATTTAGAAAAGCTCTCTGATCTGGTTGTTGTTGCTTGTGAGCCCACCCCGAGGGGTGGGCGCCGGTTATGCGACCGTCAGCCGGCCAGTTTGGGGGCGTCCTCCCGGATCAGGCGATCCATGTTGAGATACCGTTTTCTGCCCCAGTTGCCGGAGGCCACGTAGCGCACGCGCGCCGCCGCCAGCATCAGCGCAGACTGCCCGTCCGGGAAGCAGCCCACCACACGCGTGCGGCGTTTGATCTCGCGCAGCAGGCGTTCCAGCATGTTGTTCGTGCGGATGCGAATGCGGTGCTCGCGCGGGAAGGCGTAGTACGAAAACGTCTCGGCGATACCTTCGCGGATCATCCCGGCCGCCTTGGAGAGCCGCATCGTCTCCAGCTTGGCCGCGACCGCCTCCGCCTTGGCCTGGGCCGCCTCGCGGTCCTCCGAGGCGTGGATCGCCTTCAGCATGGCCGCCACCTCCTGGCGCCTGCCCTGGGGCACGGCCGTGAACACGTTGCGGTAGAAGTGCACCACGCAGCGCTGCCAGGACGCCTCCGGGTAGAACTCCCCCAGGGCTTCCACCAGGCCGAGGCACTTGTCGGACGTCACCAGCTTCACCCCCGTGAGGCCCCGCTCCTTCAGGTGCCGAAGGAAGTTCCGCCAGCTCTGGGCGTCCTCCTTCGCCCCCTCGGCGATCCCGAGGATCTCCCGGAACCCGTCGCGGCTGACGCCGACCGCCACCAGGATGGCGATATTCTTCACCTCGCCGCCCCAGCTGCGCTTCAGCCACACGCCGTCCAGGTACACGTAGGGGTGCTCGCCTTCGATGGGCTCCTTGCGCCACGCTTCGATGCGCTCGTAGAGCTTCTTGTTGAGCGCGCTCACCGTGCCCGCGCTGATGCGCGTATCCCACAGGGCCTGGGTGATGTCCTCGATCCTGCGCACCGATACCCCGGCCAGGTACATCTCCATCAGCGCTTCCTCGACCGAGCTTTCGCGGCGCTTGTAGCGCTCGATGATGGCCGTCTCCAGGGGCAGTTTGCGCAGCCGAGGGACCTTGAGACTCACCTCGCCGGCGCGGGTCTGGAGCTTGCGCGGGTAGCTCCCGGCGCGGGTGTCCTTGCGGTCGGGGGAGCGCTCGTAGCGCGCCGCGCCCGCCACCCGGTCCGCTTCCGCGTCCAGCAGGGCGTTCAGGGTCTCCTCCACGGTGCCACGCACGATCCGGCCGAGGTGGTCGTGGATCTTCCGCTCGTCGACGCGGATGATTTTGCCCAAGGGTTTGTCCGAAACATCCGAAGTAGTATCAGAACCGTCCATCGCTCAGCCCTCCTTTTCGGTCAAAAGAAATGTGATGATTTCCTTTCGACCAGATCGAGGGCTTTTCTCTTGCCCG
>CAZDDA010000542.1:0-2184 GCA_964504085.1 uncultured Thermotogae bacterium
CCGACCATGTCCGCCGCCATGTCGGCTGCCTTGGTGTAAATCCCTCCGCCGACGCGGTCGAACAGGGCGACCAGCGACGCCCCCATGGAGTAGGCACTGACAATGAGTGCACCCCGAATGAAGTTAACCCCGAGTGACTGGATGCCGAAAAGATAGCGCGTCTCGATGTGTAACGTCGTTGGCGAGAACCACTTACGGAAAACGAGCATCACGATGACCAGTCCGATGAGGGCAAGTCCGGCTACAGACAGTCCCATGACGCTCCCTCCGGAGAACGCTACGTTCAACGCATCTTTAAACGATCGTCTCGCTGCGTGCGTGGTTCGTGCATTGGCATGCGTTGCTGCATTCATTCCGATGAAACCGGCGGCCATCGAAAGGATCGACCCGATCCAGAACGCCACTGCGATCTCCCAGTAAAAAAGGATCCACAGAATCGCTCCGATGATGAGCATGGTAATGCCCATCACGCGTGCTTCGGCGATCATGAACGTGAATGCCCCCGATCGGATGTGTCCTTGAAGCTCTTTCATGCGATCTGTACCCTGCGCCTTGCGGACCACAGAGCGGTTAAACGAGTATGCACCCAGAAGAGCCAATACCGAGATTGCTGCCGGTATGAGGATTAGTATTGTCATGTTGCTACTTCCACCCCTTTTCTGCCTCGAATTCTTTGATCGTGACGTGCAACCCCTTATCGTCAGAAGCGGGTAGGTAGAATCAAGTCTATACCCGCGTGTAAAAAGCGGCACATTTTAACACCCCCTATTGCGCCCTTCAAGGCATATCCATTGAGGACCGGGGCAATCCTTCACGAGAGCGGATCGGAGCCGTCAAGGCAAGCGGGGTCAATGTGTTCCGGTACGCTACTGGACAATGTGCGTACAAAGGGAGTGACAGACTTGGCAGGCTGCAAGGCTCAAGTCCCTACTCCACGTGATCTGTGGAAGTAGGGGGAGAAGGGGGTTTGCGCACTGATGAAAAGGGTCGAGGTGATGTTGCAGTATCGTGACTTTCCTCGTTGTGGCAAGTCTCCTTTTGCCTGTCCGCAAGACACCTGTCTGCAGCAGAGCCGACAAAGAGTCACCGCAGTTGCCGCAGCGGTCCTTATTGCATCGCTACTGCCCAGGTAACCTCACTTGGCGTATGGCGAAACGTCTAATACAAGCGAGAAGGAGGAAGACGATGAAGAAAGCGCTTTCCATCGCACTGGTGGCCGCCTTGTCTTGTGTCTTGTTCCTGCCAGTCGTATACGCGCAGGAGGAAGGCGCCGAGGAGGCGGTCCCTGGGTTGCTGGAGCAGGAACTTGCCCGGATGGAATCGGTATTCAACGGGCTCGAAGACTTCATGGGCGAACTGATCGGTGAAGTGAAGACGAGCATGGCTGACATCGATGTACTGGAAGAGGATGCCGCAGATCTGCGCGAAGTCCTTAACGCGGTCACGATCGAGCTCAAGGCGGCAGAAGGAAGAATTGCCAGCCTGCGAAATGACCTCACCAAGATGGGAGTCGTACAGCAAGAGTTTCAGGTACGCATTACCGCCCTTGAGGCCGGTCTTTCCGAGCTTTCTGCGTTCTGTGAGGCGCTAGCGGCCAAGGCCGAGATCACGGCCCAGGACGTGGCTGACCTGTTGGAGTTCAAGGCGACTGCCTCGGCTGATATCTCGGCACTAAAGAGATGCTGCGAAGATCTGTCGGCCCGCGTTCAGGCCCTTGAGGACGAGGACGTTGGAACCTTCAAGAAGAAGGTACTTGAACTGGAGCGCGCGATGAGTGCGTTGGCAATCAAGATCGACAACAACCGTGCAAAACTAGAGGGATTCGATCATGCGATCGCTAGTTTGGCGGGCGAAATCGAAGCCAACAAGAGTGGACTCCTAGCGAACATGAGCCTCCTTGAGGATCACGAGACCAGGCTGATGGCACTTGAAGACGGAACGATGCTTGCCGACCTTCAAGATCAGTTGAATACTGCTTACTTCCTCGCCATTGTCGGCTTGCTTGCCGGGGTCGGTGCGCTCGTTTGGGGTTTCATGGGGACTTGATCTAAATGCGAATTGGATGAGGGGGCTGACGTACGTTTGCCGGGAGGGGCATGGACTGTCCCTCCCATGCTTTTTGCACGAACGCGTAGCAGAAGTTATATTAGTAAAACATTTTGAGGGGGTAAGCCAGGATGAGCA
>CAZDDA010000543.1:0-2184 GCA_964504085.1 uncultured Thermotogae bacterium
CGCTCGGACCACAGTCTATCGTTTTGGCCGCTACGAACCACGAAGCTCTTCTCGATTCAGCAGTCTGGAGGAGATTCGGATACCGTCTAGAACTTGATTATTTAGAAGCGGATCTCCGAAAAGACCTCTGGTTGGAATTTGCAGGGGAGTTGAATTTTACAGACCGAGATCTGGGTCTTTTAGTCGACTTGTCGGAGGGCTTCTCAGGTTCCGACATTGAGGAGGTTTGTCGCCGATTGGAGCGCCTCTGGATCATTTCGCAAACGGAACCCGGACTCGATAAGGCGTTTTTAATTCTGTCGAATGTTGGCATAGGCGAGGGTGAGGATCGGAGATTCCTTTCCGGCTTGCGAGGATGTGACCACAAGAAAATTGTCACCGCCTTACGCTCTCGAAATGAGAAGTTGTACAGCCATGCCGCGCTGGCTCAACTTCTCGGCGTTTCTAAGTCGACTGCATACAGATATAGCCACGAAGAGGTGATTCCCGATGGCGAATGATGGCTCGGCAAACCGCGATCGTCTTCCAATCAAACTCATCCTTCCTAAGCAGGGCACAGTACGGAAGGTTAGGGGTGGCGGATCACCCCCTCGGCCATTTCGAGATGTTGACGCCAGCTTTCGTCGCAGCCTATCGAGACAAGTTGCCGTAACTCGAGAGGTAGTATTCACACGAGAAACACGCGTGGGTGCAGTACCCATCCGCGTCCAGCTGCTGACAAAGGCCGTTGCTAAGAGCCATCGGCCTGAACATCTGTTCTCTGAAGAAACCTGTCCCATCATTGGTGCTGGACGGCTTGGAGAACTGTTCTTGAAGGCGACTCCCCGTGGACTTGCAAGACTGGAGTCTCGGATCAAATCGGGGGTCGCTGGACGTTTAGTAAAGGAGCTCTCGAGTGTCGAAGTCGTTGAGCCGATAACCCCCGCCTACAGACGAAGGAGCCTGTCCTCCGCTGAAGTGCTGCGGCGCAGCCCTCGCAGTAGGGAAGGATTCATGACGAGAATCCGTCTCTTCAATCTTGGAGTGGGGAACGACCAGGAACGACTCGTCGCCGACTTCGAAGACGTCTGCCATGATGCCGGTATCCAAGTACATTCAGATGGTTACTCCAATTCAAGTCTGACATTTGCTGCTGAGTGTCATAGCGAGTCGGACGTTGATCTGCTATCGCAAGTGGTCGGTATTCGTGCAATTACAGGTATGCCAGTTATTCGAGCAATTCGGCCCCAGATGTTGAACCCGCAACCTCTCCCAAAACTTATGACGCGAGATAAGGTTAATAGTGATATACCCGTTGTTGTTGTCGTGGATAGCGGTGTCTCAGATTCTATAGTTGGGCTTGATACTTGGGTCGTCGGGCGAGAGTCAACTGTTGCTCCAGGGTATCGCAACAGCGATCACGGGACATTCATCGCTGGCTTGATCTGTTGGGGCAGCGAACTCAATCCCAACGTTTCTGAAATTGATGATAATCAGTGTGCCGTCTATGACCTTCAGGTCCTCCCAAACGACGATCCAAACAAAGGCGATGTTGATGTTCTATTAGAGCAAGAATTCCTCGTTGCCCTGGAAGCCGCACTTAGACAACACGCCAATGAATATAAAGTTTGGAACTTATCACTCAGCACAAACACGGTGTGCTCCCTTGATGACTTTTCGCCCTTCGCTGAGGAACTAGACAACCTTCAAGAAAAATTTGGTGTTTCTTTCGTGATTAGTGCAGGGAATTACGATGTGCCACCATTGCTTGATTTTCCACGAACAGGCCCCCAAATCCATGCAGGGAGAATCACGACTCCAGCAGATAGCGTCCTCGGTATTACCGTAGGTTCTCTCTCTCACATTGGATATCAGCGAAATGGCCCGGGATTACACGAACCGACTCCCTACTCGCGGCATGGGGCAGGACCGAACCACGTCATCAAGCCAGACTTGGTACATTACGGCGGTACCTGCTCGATCGATGGTGCGCAAATCACTGGAATCCGCTCAGTTAGTCAGGTGGGAGTGGTTGAAGACCTAGGAACTAGCTTTTCAGCACCGTTGATTTCGAAGACGTTGGCACAGATCTATCACCAAGTTACCCCTACTCCTACACCTGTCTTGGCTCGTGCACTATTGACACATCATGCGCGAGATCCACGCACTGGACAGCGCGTACCAGATGGTGAAGAGGATTACTTC
>CAZDDA010000544.1:0-2182 GCA_964504085.1 uncultured Thermotogae bacterium
GTATTGCGCGTTCTGGAGGGCCGCAGCCGCCAGGAACAAGAGCGGTTCGTTGTTTTCCGCAGCTATTATCTATTTGAGAGTCGCTTCTGCACAAGTGGCCAAGGTCACGAGAAGGGTCGTGTCGAGGACGGTGTTGGGTTTTCGCGGCGGAACTTCATGGTGCCCATCCCCAGGGTGGACTCGTTCGAAGAACTCAACCACCATCTGTTGTCCTCCTGTAAGGCTGACGATCAGCGGCAAGTCGATCGTCAGAAGATGACGATCGGCGAGGCCTGGGAGATGGAGAAGCCGCATCTGTTGTCATTGCCAGAGCGGGATTTTGACTGCTGCATCACCCGAGCGGTTACCCTCAATCCCTACAGCCAGGTAGAGTTCGAAACTAACCGCTACTCCGTCCCTACTGAAAAGGCCTATCCGAACCTGGTGCTCAAAGCCTATCCATTTCGAGTTGATGTTCTCTACTTGGATGACGTAATCGCCAGCCATCAACGGTGTTACCAACGGAAACAAGATGTTCTGGATCCCATGCACTACTTGGCGCTATTGGAGCAACGGCCGGGAGCTTTCGATCACGCCAAGCCGATCAGGCGCTGGCGAGAAGGCTGGTTGCCCATCTACGAGCAGTTGCTGGATCGTTTACGAGCCCAGTGGCCCAATGGGCGAGGCGTGCGAGAGTTCGTCCGCATCTTGAAACTTCATCGTGATCATCCTGCCGAATTGGTGGCGCAGGCGGTGGAGCAGGCTCTGGCACATAGCTGCGCTCACGCTGATGGCGTCGAGCTGTGCTTGCACCAGCTGGAAGACCCGGGTGCGATGATCGCTCCCATGGACCTGACCAGATGGCCAGAGCTGATGACCATCGGAGCTCAGTCACCAGACTTGCAGCGCTACGACCGCCTGCTAGAAGGACGGTGATCGATGGATGGCAACCCACTTCTGGATACTTATCTCAAGCAGCTCCGGCTGCCTACTTTCTTGCAGAACTACCGCAAGTTTGCCGAGGACGCCGGGCACAGCAATCACGGATATGATCGCTTTCTGTTGGCCTTGGCGGAACAGGAGGTAGCTCAACGCGAGCGGAATCGCATCACGCGCTGCATCAAAGGGGCTCGTTTCCCGGTCCTGAAGGAGTTGGCCACTTTCGACTTCTCGTGCATCTCCAGTCCCAACAAGCAGCGTGTCCTGACACTGGCCCGTGGCGGCTACATTCACAAGGCTGAGCCCATCATCTTGGTGGGCAATCCTGGACTGGGGAAGACGCATATTGCCACGGGGTTGGCTCTGGCCGCTTGCCATCAGGGACATAAGGTGCGCTTCTACAACGCTGCCGGCCTGGTCAACGACTTGATCAGAGCCCAGGACGAACTCCTGCTACCCAAGCTCATGGCGAAGGCCCTCAAGCACGACTTGTTCGTCATTGATGAACTCGGTTTCATCCCGTTCTCACCGGTCGGGGCGCAGCTGATGTTCCAGTTCTGCTCCACCCTCTATGAGCGTGTGGCAGTGGCGATAACAACGAATTTGCGCTTCGCTGACTGGAATCAGGTCTTTGGCAGCGAACAGCTGACGGCCGCCTTGCTCGACCGGCTCACTCATCGCTCGACAATACTTGAGTTCGTTGGCGAGTCGTACCGCTTTCGGGAGCGCATGCAGCGGGAAGCCAGGGAGGATGGTACTCACTGAGACGGGCTGTGGAAACTGTGGACAGCTGCGAACGGAGCACCTGCCCACAGTTCCCACAGCCCCTACGACTACGGGTGGTCCCCTTTTCGACCATCAAGTGGTCCCCTTTTCGATTGTCAAGGTTCAAGGGAGGTGCCCAGAATGGCCCCCTTTTCGATCAACAAATGGTCCCCTTTTCGGTTGACAAAAACAAGAAAACGCTCGAACCCCCGTCCCGAGAGTAGTCGAAGGATCACTGCCCCGAGTCGCACTAAGACTCCGCCCGTTGGTGGCGCACGGAGGACGGCCTCGTGAGCGTCTTAAGGGAGTTGATCCAGTTGATGATCTGCTGGATCAACTACGGCATCAGGCCGTTCTGAACGGCAGACATGGAGAAGGGGAGACTTCCTCGACCTGGGATTCAATCTGGACAGTCGAAGGCTGTGGTGCTATACTTAATGGCGTGAAGATGGGGAATGACAACCCTGATCGGCGAGAACAAGCAGGGAGGAGCAGGATG
>CAZDDA010000545.1:0-2182 GCA_964504085.1 uncultured Thermotogae bacterium
CGCCATGATGCCCAGAACCCCCTGTGAGAACTTCCTCGAAGTGTGTGGCGGCACCGGCGTCGCCGCTCTTCTGGCGTCGAATTTCGCGGATCGGTCGTACTCGGTGGATATCACGAAACGCTCAACTGTCTTCGCTGAATTCAATGCCGCGTTGAACGGGACACCCCGATTCCGGGCGTTGCAGGGGGATCTCTACGATCCAATGAGTGGAGAGACGTTTGACCGAATCGTAGCGCATCCGCCTTACATGCCCGCAACGCAGGAGTCGCAGATCTTCAGGGACGGCGGTCCCGATGGCGAAGAAATCACCAGGAGAATTCTGAGAGAATCGATCGACTACCTCCGGCCTGGCGGCCAGCTCTTTGTGACAGCCATCCTGTCGGATCGCAGGGGAGCTCCTGTGGAAGCCCGTGTTCGCGAGATGCTGGGGTCGGCCGAGGACGAGTTCGACGTGGCAGTCGCGACAATCAAGGGTTTGCACCCGATCGTCCACTACGGGGGAGAGCTCTGGAAAGGAACTGCCTCCGCGGCAGAGGTCGAGCCACAGCTAGCTCACTTGAGGACTCTGGGGATTGAGCGAATGCTTCTGTGTACGGTTGTTGTCCAGCGTCCGCCCGAATCGAGGAGCGTGTTCACCGCCAGGCGAGAAGCAGGCACGCAGTGCGATGCATCTGCGCTGCAGCAATGGCTAAAATGGGAGGCAAAGGCGCTGGATTCCGACCTGGACTCATGGCTTGCAGCGGCGGCGCCGCGATTTGCAGCCGATTCAGAACTCCTTGTTGTGCACAGAATGGAGAGCGAGTCGTGGCAGCCATCGGCTTTGTGGCTCAAAGCCGAGAATCCCTTTGAGAACCAGGTCGGATGCGGAACGTGGGTGGCAGAGTTCCTGAGGAGATGCGACGGCAAGCGGTCGGCAATGTCCATTCTCGACTCCATGAAGGAGGACGGAACCGTGCCTATGGTCACACCCGTCGGTGAATTCACTGAAATGGTGAGTGGATTGGCAACGGGCGGTTATGTGCAATTCGAAGGCCTCTGATGCTCGCCTGCAAATCCGGTGAAACAGAGTGTGTTATGGGCTCGAAATCCCGAAATCATGCGCTACGCCAACGCCCCCTGCCATCTAGCGTTCATTTCGAGCAAGTCGCGCTTGACATCATGTATGTGCAAGCGTTAACTAGTGCTGATAAGGCAGTTCTCGTGAGCCAAACACGCCCAGACGTACGGAGAAGCGTGCAGACAACCGGAGGAGTAACAGATGGCTAAGGAGAGTGTACATAAGAAACTGTCCCGTGTCCGCCCGCCGCGGGTCAACATCTCCTATGAGGTGGAAACGGGTGGAGCTATCGAGGAAAAGGAGCTTCCATTCGTCATGGCCGTGCTGGGCGACTTCACTGGACAACCGACCGAACCGCTCGAGAAACTCAAGGACCGCAAGTTCGCCGAGGTCACCCTCGATAACTTCGACGAAGTCCTCGCAAGCATGAAACCACACCTTGCCTTCACGGTTGACAACAAGCTGAGCGACGAGGAGGGCGGAAAGATTGCGGTCGACCTCACCTTCAAGAGTCTAGACGATTTCTCGCCAGACCGCGTCGCCCAGAACGTTGAGCCGTTGCAGAAACTGCTGGAGCTACGCACTCAGCTGGCTGATCTTCGCGGCAAAATTCAGAGCAACGACAAGCTGGATGAGATTCTGCAGTCCGCCCTCAGCGACGAGGAGAAGCTCAACAAGCTCAAGGAAGAGATAGAGGCTGAGAAGAGCAAGGAGGACGGCGACGAAGGAGGCTCCGATGGCTGAAGCGAAGGAATCCAAACAGGCCGCGGAAGCGGAGGCTGCTGAAATCAGTCTGCTGGATCAGATCGTCGAACAGGGACGGTTTGGGAAGGCTGAGGTTGCCCAAGAACGAGGCCGCGACATGGTCAAGCAGTTCGTGGCGGATGTCTTGGATGGGACGGTCGCGTATCACGCCGACACGGATGCGATGATCAACGCGCGCATCGCTCAGGTCGACCAGCTGCTTTCGGCGCAGGTAAACGAGATCGTTCACGCTCCGGAGTTCCAGAAGCTCGAGTCGAGTTGGCGGGGCTTGAAATACTTACTCTCTGAATCGGAGACGAGTGATCAGCTCAAGGTCAAACTGCTCAACGTCAACAAGAAGGACCTCCTGAAAGATCTGCA
>CAZDDA010000546.1:0-2180 GCA_964504085.1 uncultured Thermotogae bacterium
CCAGCATTCACCGAATCGAAGAGAAGCCAGCTTGCCAATCAGACATAGATCGATGGCGCCGGAAACACGGACAACAAGCTGAAAGAGTACACTACGTCCCCTGGCAATGCCCCAGAGGGCGATCTCTGGCAGGTACCTCAGAATGCGGCAGAAGCAGCATTGTGAGGCTCGTTGCCGTCGTCTCTCTAATGCAAGGGGGGAATGGAACCCGGGAGGCAGGCGATTGGCAAGACGGGAAGTGGACGATCAATCCATTCGGACTCTTGCACTTACCCGTCTTGTGTGTTATCATCAATGAGTGTGAAGACTCTCTTCACTCGCGTGTCTTCTGATGGGAGGTGAGCCATGAAGCCCATTGGCATCCTTCTTCTGCTCACGGCCGTTTCTGGTTTCTGTCCCGCCGCACGAGCTACTACCTGGCACGTCCCCTCTCAGTGCTCCACGATTCAGGCGGGGATCGATTCGGCGAGTGCAGATGACACTGTCCTTGTCGCGCCAGGTAAGTATGCAGGTGACGGAAACCGGGATGTCAGATTCGGTGGGAAGAATCTGGCTGTGATATCCGCTGGCGGCCCCGAAGTGACCGTCATTGATTGTGGCGGGAGCTTGCAGGAGACCCATCGGGGTTTCCGTTTCGATGGTGGTGAGACTTCCTTTTCAGTTGTGGAGGGTTTCGCCATCGAAGGTGGGTATGGAAACAACGGTGGTGCGATCCACTGCACCCGGTCATCTCCGACCGTCAGGAACTGTTTCTTCATTGGGAATATGGCCTATGGGGTGGGCGGTGCCGTGTTCTGTGAAGAATCTTCCCCCGTACTTGCCGGGTGCTTGTTTTCTGAGAATTCGAGTGCCTGTTCCGGTGGGGCGATCCATGCTCGCCGGTCGTCACCAGATGTGTGCAACTGCGAAATCATAGGGAACCATGCCCCCAGCGGCGGCGGCGTGTTCAGCTACCATTCGAACTGCACTCTCACCAACTGCACCTTCTCCGACAATCTAGCAGAAGACTACGGCGGCGGCGCTGGCTGTATCGGATCTGTTCTCAGCCTGGCTGACTGCGACTTCTCCCACAATTCGGCGAAGTGGGGTGGTGGAGTGAATTGCCACAACGAATGCTCTGCGCTGATCACCAACTGCAGATTCTGGTTCAATTCAGCCGATTGGGGTGGGGGCCTGTTCTTCGTTGTCTATTTCTCTGCCGCCGTGGTCAGTTGCACCTTCGTTGGCAACTCGGCGCTGCACGGCAGCGGTGTATTCTGCAACTGGGCCTCGCTCACCCTTGACAACACGATCCTCACACGAGGTCTGCAAGGGAACGCGTACGACACCTACGACCCAAGCGACATCCCGACTCTCACGTGCTGTAACATCTACGGTAACGAAGGGGGCGACTGGGTAGACTGCATCGCCGACCAGTACGGTATGGACGGAAATTTCTCCGAGTGCCCGCTATTCTGCGATCCTGAGAATGGCGACTTCCATCTCCAGGTGTGTTCTCCCTGCGCTCCGGGGAATCATCCGGACGGGTACGACTGCGGGCTGATCGGGGCCTTTGACGTTGGCTGCGAGTGCGGGCTGCCGTCGTCGGTGGAGAGAACTACCTGGTCTTCCCTGAAGGCGCTTTATCGGTAGGAGGCCCCGAGTGCTGAGATCCTCAATTGCCCTCACCTTCATCACAGCACTGGTCGGCTCTCCGACCATTTCCGATGCCACCACCTGGCACGTCCCCTCTCAATGCCCCACGATTCAGGCCGGGATCGACTCGGCCAGTGCCGGCGATACCGTCCTTGTCGCCTGCGGGACGTACCACGACTGCACGCATCCCGATCCTTGGGGAAACCTCTACTGCATCATCATGAAATCCGGCGTGTGTCTGCTAGGTGCTACCGGGGAGGCTGACTGCGGGACCATTGACGCCGAGCGTCAGGGCCAGGTTGTCTACTGCGACGGCCTCGACAGTACGACAACCATCAAAGGGCTCACCGTGACGGGGGGTTCGTCGGGAGGCGTTGCTGGCGGAATGTGGTGCCATGCATGTTCTCTCCGGATCGAGAACTGCCTCTTCGTCGAAAACGACGCATTCCATGGGGGAGGAATCTATTCCACGGAATCCTCTCTTGTTATCGTGGACTGTACCTTCTCCGCCAATGCGGGGTGGTTCGGTCCGGGAGGGCTCTTCT
>CAZDDA010000547.1:0-2178 GCA_964504085.1 uncultured Thermotogae bacterium
TCATCCACGTATGGCCTCCATGGAGAGCGTCTCTGCAAGCTCATAGGGGATTGTCTTCCACGGTTGATCCTGCTCGAAGATCGCGCTGTAGGCTTCTTCCTCGTGTGCTCTAGCGATCGTCTTGTTGGAAGACAAATCCCTGAACTCGTTGGCAACGGCTTGGACACACTTCAACTCAAGTTCGCCAAGCTGCCACTCAGGAGCGTTCTCACCGGGCAAGTACAACTCCTTCGTGAAGCTTTCACCATCGCGCGTCACAAACTCTACCTCTTCGATCCGAAGCACTCCGCTCTCGACCATCTCGTCAAACAGCAAGGCGAATCTTTGTGGGACCGGGCCGTACGTAGCCGCAACGTATTCACAGCCTGTGATAGACTGGGACAGGGTCTTGTATGCCAGGAAGTCTGCATACCAAAGCAGCTTGGTGGCTTTCGATTTGAAGAAGTGCCCTACGTTGCCCGCTAGGAACGCACTGAGCTGATGCACCGCACTCAGGTCAAATCGCCGAAAACCGTTCTCCATACTTGGTTTGCCGGAATCCAGCAAGGCTGATACGCAAGCTCCGATAGAGTGGCACTCCTCAGCGTCGTGCAATCCCTGCAGATGGTATTCCAGCTTCCGCGTTATTGATTCGGGGAGCCGCTCTCGCGCTTCTTCAAGAAACTGGAGTGCCGTGCCAGCATTCCTTATCAGCTTGAGCGTTTGATCATGTCCCTTGCTCTGAATGGAGCCGTTCTCGTAGCGATTGATCGTTGCACGCCCCCACCCCAGAAGTTGGGCAAACTCCCCTTGGGACAGGCTGTAGCCAATCCGAATCTGACGAATCTCCGACGGAGATAGCATCCTGTGCATCTCCCGATAGGTGTTGTAGGCTCTCGCGAGGTTCGCATCATCCAACTCATTCACGAAGATCTCCTCTCCGCATGTGTTGCAGATGGCGACCTGCGATTCAACATTGATCTTCTCACCCCGAACCTTGAACACCTCGGTGCGCGGATCAATGTGGTATTCCCTCTCCTCTCGGCAATTCACGCAATACACCATGGATATGGCCACCTCCCTAGCTATCGTCATCTGTAAATGGATACTCAATGCCTCTCTCAGCCCTATGGAATGAGAAGCAAATCGCGCGGCGCGACTCGGTATTCAGCAGCAGTTTGATGTATATCTCCTCTTCGCCAATTCGAGTGCCAAATCCACAGATCCGCTCGTTCTCTCGATGGCCTGGCCCCAGTCCTTTGTAGTAGTCTTGTGGTGTTAGTTGAAGGATTCGCTCAGTCGCGTCCTGACGGTTGATTCCAAGATCCGCCAGAGTGTTCAAGAAGTTCCGTCTCGGAAAGATGCTGATCCCCGTCTCGTTGGCATAGGTCTTAAACTCCCTGAGGAAGAGCGATACAGCATAGCGATCCGTGTCCTCAGCGGTGATGACCACGCCAGAATGTATCATTTGATACAGGCAATGTCAAGGACGCGTTTCCCAGGAGCCCGATTCTTGCCGACGCTTGAGCGAAGAAGGATTCGTAACTCCAACCGGACAATCCATCTTCGGCTTTCGTCCGGCTTGTGAGTGCGTGCCCCATGGGGCACGTCCGAGTTGCCTAATACGCAATAGCGGCTTCTTGGCCGCGCAAACTCGTCAGGCTCATCCTGGGGAATAGCGTTCGACAAGATTCTGAACCTTGGCCGTCCTGCCGCTCTGCGAGCGGCGGCGAGTTTGCCTCGGCGGAAGACGTCAAACTCGTGGTCGTCAGGTTCATCCTGGGGCATACAGAAGAGGCGGGCCACAAGGCGCGACAGGATTCTGAACCTTGCTGTTCTTGCCGCTCTGCGAGCGGCGACGAGTTTGCGTCCGATATGACCGCAAACGTCGTGTGGGATGGAGAGTTTGAAGTCAAGGATTGCGCGGAGTTTGCACAGCTGACAGCGGTGAGTTTGCATCAATATGTCTGCAAACTCGTCAGGTTCGAAGCGTCCGGAAGTACAGACGGGGTGAGACAGGATTCTGAACCTTGCCGTCTGGACTGGATTGGCCGGTCGTCCAGACAGCTTGAGTGTTCGCTCTGCGAAACTCGGCAGGTTCATCCTGGGGAATACAGAAGAGGCGGGCCACAAGGCCCGCCTCTTCTGTACGCCCGACAGGATTCGAACCTGTGACCTTTGGCGCCGGAGGCCAACGCT
>CAZDDA010000548.1:0-2171 GCA_964504085.1 uncultured Thermotogae bacterium
AACTGGGCAAGCTGTGCTCTATGGCATAGCTTGGGCGGACGCTCAAGCGAATCTCTGACTGTAGCATCGTGGCTCTCGCATTGAGAGGCGAGCGGTAGCTCGCCACACGGCACTGTGCAATGCTCACAATTTCCCAGGCTCAAAGCGCCGATCCGATCGGCCCTCTCACACCCGAGCTCGGCGATGCTTCCTAGCCTTCCTTCACATCAAGGAAGTTGCTATTCTGAAGTCATGATGATCCGGAAGTCCACTGCGTTGCTGGCGGCGGTTGCACTGACTATCTTCACATACCTTGTAGCAAGCGCCCTTCCGATGTCAGAAGCGCTCTCTGCCCTCCCGCGCGATCTCTCAGACACGATGCTGCTCTTCACGAACTGGAGCCAGATCAAGGACAATCTTGGCCTTGAGAATGTGACCAGTGGCAGCCCCTCAGATGCTCGGATTGAATTCGCCCGTAGGTGCAGGCAAGAACTCTCCATCGCGACGGCCTTTGGGATTGACAACATGGACACGCACGCTGACATGTGGGGCTGGGATGCATCAGATCTCGACTGGGAAGCTCAGCTCGTCAGTTCGGTGTTGCCCCCCATCTATGTGCTGAAGCTCCGAGGTGACTTCGACTTCTCGCTGGCTGCTGTTGGCTTCACAGAGCGCGGATTCGTTCAGACAGACTCTCACGGGGCACTTCTGTTCTCGAACAGCATGGACCCTGGCCAGCCCTGGCTCCGAACGACTGAGCTCGCGATCCTGAACACGGCCTATATTGCGGACGAGCAACTCATGATCTTGTCCAGTTCGCCAGTGGCGCTCGGCCAGAGCCTCGCAACATGGGCCGACAGCATCGCCGGCCTTGATGAGGACCCGTTCGCGGTCGCAGCAGTGGAACATCTTGGCGCGGTCGATTCCGCAATCCTCCTGCGTGGACTGGGCGAGTGCATACGATTCACTCCGAACCCTATCCTCGACCTTGTTGGAAACCTACCAACAAGTGAGCGCATTGAGAAACTTAGGGTGTCTCTACAGCAGCGCGAACTGCTGGTGCCATACCGAGCCTTCGGGACGGGATATGAGGACGTCGAGGGGGCACGAACAGGAACTATCGTGTTTGAGTACGACTCCGCGGACTTGGCTCTACTTGACATGCCCGCCCGGCTTCTACTGGCTGAGGAGGGGATGAGCACGTGCTACGAAGCGCCGATCGCAGAGACATACTTCTCCGTGCATTCGTGCGAAGTGCTCGACAACGCCATCGTCATGTCCGTCACTCCGGTGGCAAACCAGCCGATTCGACTGTTCAGGATGATGTTCTACCTGGATGCGGTCTTCGCAGGCTGTTCGATGTAATGCATCGATTCCGACGCGTATCACCACACGGCAGTGCACGAGCGCATTCCACACTCAGTCCCCCGGGCTCCCCCCTGCTGCAATAGGAACGTAGTCCACACGGATACTTGTTGTGTCCCGGCTGGTTTGCCATGTCGACTAGGAGATCATTCTTGGATCGGCTTCAGAAGCGAAGGTCAGCCACCCAGGACCAAGACAGCTCGATCTGATAGGATTGACTTGGGAGGAGCAATGTCGCTACGAGCTGCGAGAATCGTTGGATTGGTTGGCCTGCTCTTGGTCTTATCTGCCTGGGCTCTGGCCGGCGCAGCCTGCGCGCAGCCCCCGGGAACCCTCTACCCCTCATCGCACGATACGGATGGTGACTGTCTGTCAGATGAGCTCGAACTCGAGTACTCAACGGATCCCGCAAGCTGGGACACAGACGGAGACGGCCTGGGGGACTACGATGAGATCGTGAAGTACAAGACCAATCCCCTCTCTCCCGACTCCGACAACGATGGCACAATGGACAGCGATTGGGCAGAACGACGAGAATTCACGTACTCGATCCTCATCGATTGGAGATTGCGCCCCCCCTTCTCCATTGCCAGCATGAGTGACGCCTACCAGGATTCGAGAATCGTAGAGGGCGAAGACGCAGACGGATACTCGCGGATCCTGACAATCATCTACCCGGAAACGCGCCTACCGCTGTCCGGAAGACCATTCCCTACCGAGGAGACTCCGCAAGGATTGGCACAGTACAGACAGCCGGGGTACACAACCTCAGTCTCCGAATCTCTACAGGAGGCCGTCAGAAATATCACAAAGGCTTCCGTCACAGA
>CAZDDA010000549.1:0-2162 GCA_964504085.1 uncultured Thermotogae bacterium
ATTTATGCTTTCCTTCCTCGGTCTTGCGTTCAGCGCCAGGTAGAATATCCACAAATCTATCAATAACCCAACCGCCCATGCGTACCCCGGTAAATCGAGTGCGTTTGGTGATTGCCCGACTATAAGCCAACAGAATATAGTCAGCATTCTTCCTCCTCAGAGATTTCCCTGATAATCAAGACGAGTAATACAATTACAACCAGGCACACTACATCCACAACAGACAGAGCCGTTATAATATTCACCCTGGATCCTCCGTTTCTCTAATCGCTACCCATGCCCCGACCAGCACCAGCACATAAGCAGCCTCAGTCTCATTCCCTATGCTCCTAGGACATAGACAGGCTCCGAGGAACGCGATGCTGAACACGGCGAGGTAGAGCCACATGCGGGGGTAGTCAAAGTGTTTCATTGAGCCCCCTGTAAAAAATCTGCTATTACTTCCCCAAACACGTCCAGTATCATCTGCTCCAGCAGTTTAGCATTTTTGACAATCTGGCATTCCTCTGGATAGTCCTCGATCAGCGCGTGATTCATAGCATAGAAATCCAAGAGCCCTTGTTTCCAGTTATAAGCACGCTGTATAGGACCATACCCAAAGTCCGTCACAGGACCATCTTTGGGGTAGAATCTTTCGGGATGCCAGAGTCGCTCATGCCAAGGTTCCTTATTCATCTCCGCGTTCATCTCAATACAACCCCGATGGGTCGCCCGGATTCAGAAAACCAGGTTGGCAGTCGTTCCAGATCGCACCATACCATTCGCAGTCCTCGTTATGACAGATCCACAGATGATACGTTTTACCTGTCCGCTTGTTTACGATTGTATCTAGTTGATCCAGTTCTTCGCCGCAGCAGTTGCATACCCAGACGTTCATCTCTCCTCCTCCATCCTCTCCCTTACCTTTGTCGCGTTCACCACCACGGAGGACGTGTCTGGTCTAGGGATGGGAATATCCACTTCAAGATAGACATCGAGACTCATACCAGCGCCTTCCAGTTCTGCTCCTGCTGGAGGAGTTTCTTGATTCCCTGTAGTTCCTCGACGAGTGCCAGGACCGCATAGACTAGAGCTTCTTGGCTCTCACGGTTGGCTGCGTTGTGTGTGGCATTAGACGAGATGCGAAGCATTTTTGTGTGTGCATCCTCGGCATACTTGTTCATACCTTCACCACCTCGCACATCCCTCTCTCTCTCCATTTTGCCAGATAGTCATCGGCTTCATTCAACATTCTCTCATACTGCTCCCACTTCGACCGGAAATACACCTGCCACACCCTGCCTCGCTCCTCGGCGCTCCATGGCATCAGGGCCATGAACTTTTTGAGAGCTTCCTTCTCGCCCTCCTCGTCGTCGAAATCGTCCTTGTGCGAACAGTACGCCACAGTTGATACGGACCTCCGATCCGTACTGGCATAAGCCACAGTGGTACCAACACCCCAGAAGTGCCTGTGTTTCCTGGAGTGAACGAAGCATACGTGATATTCTCTACCTTGTACTCTGATGTCAAACATTACCATCCTCCCTTCTCTGTGTGTTCTCCCTCCTGCATGGTCACATCGTACATCTCCTGCTCCTGCTGCTCTAGTGCGGGGTCTGAGTAATTCTCTACCTCCGCGCCATCATCCCCCGGCTCTAGTTCGAGACTGGTACAACCAAGGATTAGTCCGCTGAGGAGCACCAGCGCCAGCAGAATCCGAAAAGAATTTTTTTGGGTCATTTTAGTTCCTCCAATCTAATTGCCCCCTCTGCGTTTACACAGTACGCCTTCTTCCCCGCATAGGCCGGGATCACCTTGACGAGGTACCCAGCGTCTCTCCTGGGAATCCATAAAGAACCTCTGGTAACTAGCGTGAGCTACAAAGACCATCGTCAGGAACAGCGTCGCCAGCAAGATGTCTAACAGCTTTCCCAACAAGACACCATTCCTCGTGGTCATTTTTCCCTCCGCATTGTTGGCATAGCCCGTCGTAGATGAATAGGGGGATGAGAGAGCGGATGATGGATTCTAGATTGCTGATCTCGTCCAGAAGGACGCTGTCCAATACCACGCTCAGGGGTGATTTAGGCATGAACCTTCTCCACGTAGATGTCAAGTCGCACGCCTCCATCCACCTTGGTCTTCCTCGTCTCCACTCTCCTGTCCCGCATCCGATAGTTCCG
>CAZDDA010000550.1:0-2158 GCA_964504085.1 uncultured Thermotogae bacterium
GACGGTCCCGAAGGTCTACCAGATTGACCCGAGCAACAAGCACTGGGCGGCAGAGATCAATCTCATGCCTGGTGAGGTTGACTGGGCAACGACGTTCATGTTTGCGAAGAAGTATTCTGACGGCGTGACGGCCTACGAAGATTCCATGAACAAGCAGACGGGAGAGATAACGAGCAAGAGCGACCCGAGCGGGTTCATTAGCGGGGCGCTTGACTGGGTGCGTCAAGGCGGGAACTGGCTTTCCGCCATGATCGGCGCCGGAATAGACGCGGCGATGTAGGAGGCGGCCATGGGTAACAAGGCGATCGAACTGAAACGAACCGGAAGTCCTGAGCATAATCGCTGGACGATTGTGGTGGACGGCACCGAAATCGGCCCTACCTTGTCTGAGGATGATGGGAAGGTGGTTTTGGCGTGGTACCAGGCGGCCAGCAGTGCCCTTGACAGGAAGCATTGAAACGCCGTGCCAAAGTATTCGTTGCAATCATTGTGGTGCTCTTGTCGTTCCTGCTATGGTGCGCCGAGAAAGTGCTCGATGGTTGGGATTGGATTATGAAGTCGGTCACCCGACTCATATTCGGCAATGACGATGACGGGGACAACAAGGACCCCTATCGGTTGCCATAACAGATCAGGAGAATGACCATGTGGTTCAAGGAAACGCTGCTCAAGTGGGCGATCAGGATTGGCAAACGCAAACTGCAGGCTGTCGCCGTATCGCTGTTGTGCGCCGGCGCGCTGACGCTCGGGGCGTTCTTGGAGGCCAAATACCCGAATCTCAAGGGGTACATTGGCATGGCAACGACCGAGGCGACCAACATGATCGTCAAGAACGAAACAACGATCACGGGCCTTGTCGACCGGATTCCGGAAGATTTCGGCACGGATTAGTGCCCGCGCGGGTCCCGGGGCGGCAGGGCCGCCCCGGCGCGCGAGTTCCGGAGAAGCGGAAAAGAAGGACAGAACAGAGGAACAGAGCGGAAAGGAGATTACCATGGCTCACTCAGGACAATTCAAGAAACTGTTTTCTGACAAGCAGATTATGGACGCCTACAAGAAGAGCGGCCCCGTGTTCATAGAGGCCGCGAAGGCCATTGGCATGTGCGAGTCTGCTTTCAGAAGGCGCTACCACAAGATCATGCGAAAGAAGTCAGGCGGAGATGCCGCGGAGGTGCCCGGGAAGTCGGCGCGGCCGGCGGCGATCAAGATGAAATGCGTTGGCATTGCCGAAATCGCGGAAAAACTGGATGATGTCGGCCTGATCAAGAAACGGCTCGATGCTCTTCCGGACGGTCAACTCGCGTATGAGCAAGACCTCAAGAAGCACATGGGTATGAGCGACAAACGGTTCAGGGAAGCGGTGAAGGATGGCGCGATACAGTCGCAATACCGGACATTGGTGCCGCCCCGGGAAGGGTTGGTGGGCGGTTATTACTACGGGAACAAGCGTTCCGTGGCCGAACTGAAGGAGAAACTATGAGTCCACGAATGAGAACTACCACGGTTGGCGCGGTCGGCGAAGCGGTTGACCCGGCGCCGCGTGTCCGCAGCATGCGGTCGCGCATGGACAAGTTGCAGCGGGAGAACGAACGCCTAAAACTCCGCCTTGGCGACCAGGAACGGTTCTATGACAGCCTGCGGGACTGCATCAAAATGCTGCCGACGCCGCGGCTCGAACGGCTCCAGAAGCCGAAACTAAGCCACGCCGAGAGCGGAGCGGTCTTGTCCATTTCCGATGTTCACGCCGAAGAGTATGTGGATCTCGAAGAGATGGAGGGGTTTGCGTCCTATGATTGGGAAACCTTCCTCTGCCGGATGTGGTGGACCGCGAACAAGACGGTTGAACTGACGAACATCATGCGCCAGTCCGGCGAAGTCAACAACCTTGACATTCTGCTTCTCGGCGACATGCTGACCGGCGAGATACACCTTGACCTGCTTCGGACAAACACCTTCGACCTGCCCATGGCCGTGGTCAACACTGGGTATGTGCTGGCGCAAACGGTTTCCGTGCTTTCCGGCCACTTCAGCAACGTGAAGGTCACCGGGGTCTGCGGAAACCATGGCCGGCAGGATGAAAAGCCGGCGGCAAAGAACAAGTCCGACCGGAACTGGGACACGGCCGTCTACAAGATCGCGGCTCTTCTCACGGCGGACA
>CAZDDA010000551.1:0-2148 GCA_964504085.1 uncultured Thermotogae bacterium
ACCTTGTTGACGATTACCCCGCCGACGTGCGCTTCGTCCGATCCGCCGAATTGCTGCATAAAGGCGAGGTCATCCGCGATCTCGTTCTCTTCTCCTGCGGTGACGATAACGACTTGGCTTGCGGTGGCCTGAGAAAGGGTCAACGGATCAAGGTATACGGACGCACCGTAAGACAGGTCTTTTCCACACTCGATGAATAGCCGCTCCTTTGTTTCTGCAATCTTCTCCATCATCTGATGTATCTGTTGCGTGATGGCTGCGCGGTCGTACATGTGGCGAAGTTTGGAGTGATCGAAGCCGATGCTCATACGCTCCGGCTCCTCGGTGAGACCGAACAGATTCGCAAACAGAGCGGCATCGTAATCCCAGAGCCGCTTCTTGCGGTAGAGGAAGCGATCCCCAAGCGGCTTGATATACCCAAATTCCTGTCCCAGGGCTTCGGCAAGTCCAATCAGCACGCTTGTCTTGCCGGCGCCTTCCCTTGTTGACGCGATGATGAGCGAGTTCACCTTGGCTTCCCCCCTTGCTGGTTCCGGAATAGTACTCTAACGTCCACTGCTTTTGCCCCCTCTCCGAGTTCGTAGACAACGAGCGGATTGATCTCAATGTCGGTGATATCGCGGCACTTGTCAACGAGGTGGCCGAGCTTGATCGCGACATCGACAATGGCGTCGATGTCCTTGCGCTTCTCACCCCGGACCCCCAACAGTAGTGGGTAGGAGCGAATGTCGGCGATCATGCTGCTTGCCTCTCGACGACTGATCGGCGCGGCTCGGAAGGAGACGTCTTTCATAACTTCGACATAGATTCCCCCGAGGCCGAACATCACGACCGGGCCGAACGAAGGATCCTGTCTGGCGCCGATGATCGTCTCCACTCCCGGCCGGGCCATCTCAACCACCTCGACCCCTTGGATCAGCGCGTCTGCCTTGTACGCGTGGCAGCTTCGCATGATCGCCTGATAGGCGTCAACCACCTCGCTTTCGTTCTCCAGGTCGAGGGCCACACCACCGGCGTCGCTCTTGTGAATGATGTCTTTTGAGATCACCTTCATGACGACGGGATAACCGATCCTCTCCGCTGCCTGCACCGCCTCATCGAGGGAGTGCGCGATGATTGATCTGGGAGTGACCAGATCGAGAAGTTCGGCAATCTGTTGTGCTTCGGACGCCAGTAGGAATCCTCGACCGTCGGCACGGGCGCGATCGAGGATTGCTTTCACAGCTGCGAGGTCGATTTGCACGTTTGTTGACTTGGAAATCGGCGCCTTCTGAGTCCGCCACGATCGGTACAACGCGCCCAACGCGCTGACGGCCTCGTACACATCGGAGAACACAGGAACGCCTTTGGTGCGCAACTGCCGAATGATCGACTCCACTTTCTCGCCACCGAACAGGCAGAACACGATCGGCTTCGTCTCCTGGTAGCGGCGGTGCGCTTGCTGCAACAGGTTGGCGAACGTCGTTGTGTCGAACAACGCGGTTTCGCAATACAGCGCCATTGTTGCGCTTATCCCCGGGTGCTTCAGAGCTGCATCCAGAGCGCAAGCGTAATCCTGTGCCGTGGCCTGACCGGTGAGATCAACTGGGTTCTTCGACGAGCCAAAAGCGGGCATTACTTCAGAGAACGTCCTCTTCAGGGCCTGCTGGTCATCGTACAGGGTCACCCCGTGTTTCTCGCACGCATCGGTTGCCAAGACGCCGATTCCTCCGCCGTTGGTGATGATCACCGCTTCATTCCCTGAAGGAGGGGGCGCATCGGCAAGGAATCGTGCCCAGTTGAACGCCTCTTGGATGCTCTCTGCCCGTAGGACCCCGCATTGGCGCATCACACTGTCGAAGATCTCATCGGCCCCTGCAAGCGAGCCTGTGTGAGAGGCGGCAGCGACCGCTCCGCGCTTCGAGCGGCCGGACTTGATGACCACTACGTGTTTTGCGCGTGTCACACACTTCAGCGTTTTCGCCAACCGGTCCCCTTGCTTGACCCCTTCGATGTAGAGAAGAATGACCTTGGTACGATCGTCTTTGGCCAGGTACTCCAACAGGTCGGTTTCATCGATGTCGGATTTGTTCCCCACCGACACGAGTGCGGAAAGGCCGAGCGATTCGGCCGCGGTCTTTCCGATCATCGCGATTCCCAGCGCGCCGC
>CAZDDA010000552.1:0-2146 GCA_964504085.1 uncultured Thermotogae bacterium
CCACAGTGCGTGAAGCGTGATCCATTTGTTGGTTTTGCCTTTCTTGCCGAAGCTGGTCAGCATTCGACCACTCGGCGTCGATTCGAGGACCCATCTGCCATCGACGGTCTGCTTCTCCCGCAATACGGCCAGCGCATCGCCCATCCGCTCATCTCGGAAGCCCAACCGGGCGAGCACCCACAGCCCACGCAGGATGTCGTAGCGGTAGAACCACGGGAAGGCCGGCTTGAGCCAATTGGGATTAATCACTGCGAAGTCGTGATGGTCGGCCTTGTACAGCCTGTGCATCAACAGAAATTCCGCTCCGCGAGAGGCCGCTTCTTGAACCTTCGATGAACGCTTCTCATCCGGTATCTCGGCAAAGGCTTCCAGGGGGCAGATCGTGCCGTAGAAACAGGAGTGCTTGTCCTTGTCGTGCGCCTTCCAGTAGGGGCACAGCCACCCGCCATCCGTGTTTTGAATGTCCACCAGCCAATCGACTGCCCGCCCAACCCTGGGATCGTCGGCGTATCCCAGGCGCAGCAGCGCTGCAGTGACATTGCCTGTCAGGCAGGACAGGGTCATCTGATGGATGTAGTCGCGAACGAATGCGTCCTCCCCGGGCAGGTTTCTCCTACTGGCACGCCTTCGGCGGGCGACGATCTCGTACTCGCGACACGCCCCTTCCTCTCCGCATTCCGCGAATCCGCCGCACGGCTGCTGAAATCTAAGAAGGTATTCCACCGCTTTCTGAACGCCCACATCCTCCGGGCTCAGATGCAGATAGCCGAGCATCATCAGCGTCCAATACGATGCCTTGTACTTGGGAAGATAGGGGCTTTCCGGATCTCCCCAACAACCGACTGAGGATTGACAAGCCATTACCCTTCTGACAGGCTGAGACTGCGCAATGGCACTTCGCGCGGCTTGAACATCCGGTTCATCCCCGGCCTTGTCCAACAGGTGGCGCAGCGTCAGGTACCGGACTGATGGATTCCCCGGTTCCGAGAGCCAATCGATGAGTTCGGCCAGCCTTTCCTCATGTATGCCGGGCATTTTCGGCTCCGATACCGGCCGCTCAGTATCCGGCCTGTTTCCCGGTCAACGATTCAATGTCGATGCGGAGGATCGTGACCCGACCCAGGGCATTTTCAGGATAGGAAGACGCTTCGCCGCCGAACTGCTCCATCAGCAGATCGAGCGCGCGCTTCTTTTCCTCGGGCTCCTCGACAAAGACGGCGTTGCCGAATCCAATCACGCTGCGATAGTTGAGACTCCATTCGCACGGCTGCGCACCGCGAACCGGCTCCTGATCGACGTCCACCTCGAAGCAAACCCGCGGGTTCCTCTTGAGAATATCGATCTTCTTCCCCTCGGACGCGCAATGAAGGTACAGGCAATCGCCAGCGTATCCGAAACACATCGAAACCATGTACGGCGTTTGGCCATCGCACATCGCGATCCGGCAGACCATCGCCCGCACGAGAACGGCCTCCAATGCCTGTTTATCTGTTATCGCCCTATCCTGTCGCCTCACGCATCACCCGTTCTCATGTTCTCACCTGGATTGCGGAAAAGGCCTCGGGACACTCGTAGAAGGGAAAATGCCCGGCACCCTCAACGACAGCGATGACCGCCACGGCCAGCACCCCATCTCCAATAATGATCAGCGTCTCTTTCACGATCCTGCCCCCTCCGTTTTCCCTGCAAACAGTCTCGATGCGGGGCACCCGATCTCTCGCTGCCGGCAGTATCTACAGGCAAACAACCCACGAATCACGGCATTACCAACAGAGGAGAGCATTACTAAGACCACTAGCAGGATCAAGACAGGCCAACTGAAATCTCTGACCAATGACACGATGCCACCGATGAGCGGGAAAACGAAGATCAAGAAATCCGGCAGCACATCAGACCAAGAAATGCTGTCTTCGGCAAATCTCTTCGCATCCCCTTTCTTGAACAACAGGGAACAGAACTTGCCCTTACCGAAGCCACACACCTTGCCGTAATAGACACAGTTGACGCAGCTTCTCCTCAGGACCCTTATCTCCATCGAAAGCCAATACACGAGATAGGGGATTGTCAGCCAGACGGACAAGCTAAGGAAGATGTACGCCCCAATACCGGCGATGAGAAGAGAAACGAGGTTGTACAGTACCACAAT
>CAZDDA010000553.1:0-2145 GCA_964504085.1 uncultured Thermotogae bacterium
CCATCTGGACGAACACGTTGTCCTCCGTCTTGGTCTCGATCTTGACGTCCAGTTGTTGGACGCGCAGATTGATGCGCCCGACCACTCTGTCGAAGAAGGGGACCTTGACGTTAAGCCCTGGCCCGGCTTCCCGCACGAATTTGCCGAGACGCTGCACGATGGCAGTCGTGCGCTGCTGGACCGTAAAGAAAGTAGATATCAGCGCTGTGATCGCCGCGATCAGTGCAATCCCCGCGATCGCCACGCCAACCACTACGTACATGGATACGTTTTCGAACATTGTCAAGTTCTCCTTGAAAAAGGTTGGGCTCAGTTGGCAGAATACCAACAGGTCCCTGATTACTATCTCAATGCAACACAGCCGGTGCAGCGGGACATTTGATTAACATCCCACGACAGCTTTACTCAGCAGGCGGCGGCCCTCTTTTCAGGCTCTCCGCCTGGCCGTTCCCGTTCCCGTTCCCGTTGATTTGTTCCCACACCTCCGAACGGTGGACAGGTACATCGGCATCGGCCTCGAAGCCTAGCTTCACGTTCGCGCCCCTAATCCCGAGCACCGTGACTTTGACCAGGCGATGAAGGCCATCGGACCCTCCGATTACGACCGATTCCTCGCTTTTCCTTGACAGGACTAACATGGCAAACCCTCCGTGTTATGTGACTGATCGATTACTCCCGTTCCAGGCTTCCGCGGAGATTCCGCCGGCGAGCCGGAACACCTGCACCATTGTGCCGGTCGTGAATGCATGCACGACGGCGCCGGTCGTCGCCTCCACTTCCGCGGCGGCTTCGCCCACCGCGACCCCGGTGATGCGTTTGATTTCCTCTAGCAGCAAGCCGACAGAGTCCTTGAAAAGCTGTCGGTGATACTCCTGCACCTGAGCGGCGCCCTCGGGGGTGCGGGACAGGTCCTTCTCGGCGGGCGACAGCGCCTCGTGCAGTGTGACGACCAGCGTGTCATCGCTCAGGACCACGGTCACCGCTTTGGGCGGATAACCAGTCCGCTTCTCTTGAAACACGCTGATCGCCTCGGCGACCTGTTGCGCCATGGTTGGATCGAGCTTTTTCATGGAGCTGTTTCCTCATTCCCGGTAAACGAGTTTGTTAAGCCAACCCGCTCCCTCAGTGTCCGGGTGCGATGCGATCAACTTAAGGTAATGCCAGACTGTCCCCTTACCGAACGGAAGGGGACAGTCCCATTTTTCGCGGCGAAAGAGCGTGATCCGGCTGGAACGCCTTCTCCGCGAAAATTGGGACAGTCCCCCGTGAACGGTTACCATGATGTCTCTCATGTCCGGCTCTCTCTACCCCAAAGGGGGTCTTTTCTTGGCAGAAGGTGACGACTTACGCCGACAAGAACAAAAAAAGCCGACGTGGCGGAGAATCTACAGTAGATGCTCCGCCACGTCGGCTTACTCTTCAACGAGCCTCCCGGCACAGCCGGGTTGCTCTTCATCTAGTCGTCCGACAATTTGCTAGCGAACTCGCGGTCGGTTACACCGCACTCTCGCCGCTACTTGCATTGTACGCGACTGAGCGGGGAAGGCAAGGGCTCTTTTCTCCGATTGGCACACTTGGTAGCATTGCTGGTCGTGGCCGTGCTCTTTGTGCCGGTTCCTGTTCCGTTAGCCAACAAGCCCCCCACGACGATGTCCCTGACCGGAGACCCTGACCGGAGATTGCCATGCACACCCTGGGAGAACTCGAAGCCGCCATTTGCGAAGGGGTCACTCGCTTCGAGCAGGAATACATGGGCCGGGGCCCGAAGAGTATTCACGCCCACCTCCTCGGAGATCTCCTTGTGGTTCGCCTTCAAGGCGTCTTGACCGCCGCCGAGCAGCAACTTGTCAAGGCGCTTCCGGCCGAGAAGGGGAGAGACCTGCTCAAGCAGGTACGGACGCACTTGCTCGAGACCGCGCGCCCTCTATTGGAAGCGATGGTTCAGGAAGTCGCGGGAGTCGCGGTGCGCAGCCTGCACCACGACATCAGTACGGCCACCGGCGAAGAAGTCGTGGTGTTCAGCCTAAGCAATCCTCCAAGCCTCCGCGAGATCAAGAAGCGAGTGAGCTAAGAACTCCTAACAAAACCAGCGTTTCGCACCACAAACCGCGTGGACCAGCACGTAATCAACGAGGTTTTGTTAGG
>CAZDDA010000554.1:0-2139 GCA_964504085.1 uncultured Thermotogae bacterium
GCTTCTCAACTTCCAGGGGGAACCATCACGAGTGGCCGCGCGGATCTTGTGGGAGACGCTCGAAGCTGCTGGCGCCGACGACGACCTCACCATCGAGGATCTGGAAGCGCGATTCGCGCGGTTGATCTTCATCAGGCTGCTTGTAGATGCCCTCGCACTTCTGACTCACAATGAGACACCTGCAGAAGTGCACTGCGTGTAACTCAACCTCTCTCTTCGCTGTCCAAGCTCCCCGAGTACTCGACTATTGGCGAACTGGAACGAGGCATCGGAGCTGTTCTCGTGCATCTGATATGCTTCGGCTTGCGAGATCGATCGAGAGCAGCCTGGCGATGTGTCCCTCGCCGTTTCTCACTGTCACATCGACATCTCGATCCACCCTCGGATAGACAAGCACAGCCGGAGCATCGAGCGCGGCAGTGTACGTGAAGGCTTGGTAGAAATCGTCGTTGCGGAACCGATCTCCGTGATGCTCTACAAGCGGGTTCTTCTACTTCGCGTCGACAACAAGCCCCCGAGGCTCGCACGGGTCAAAGACATTGTCGGATAGGGTCGCACCGCGGACCGCTAGCTTCCCGGTACGATCCATGCGTCGAGCGCCTTTCTCGGGACGATCAGTGGTTCTGTACTGACGGATCCGCTGACTCGAAGGCTGTGGCTAGGCATGCACTTCACCGTGATCGTCTGTTGGCCCTTAGAGGTGACATCGATAGCCCGGTGAAGCTTGTCGGGGTCAAGGAGGCAGGTTCGCATACCGGAGTCCCCGCTGGTGATTGACTTCTTCCCGCACACAAGCGCCATGTAGACATGTTTTTCGCGCTCAAGTGTGCGGATCTTCTCCAGCTCGGTTGGAGAAAACACGAACGTCCACGACTGACCGCCTTGCCTGCGGCTCAGGATGTGCGGTCCCGTCCGGTACTTGATATACAGCGTGCCCTCGGTGTTGACTTCATACGCCGCCCATGCCTGCTGTGGGTTCGTCTCGATCATGCGCAGCGTTGTTGGTTTCTCACTCCTAAGCAGTTTCGTTAGGACGATCCCGTGGAACAGCTCGAACTCCCTAACATCCCTCATTCTGCCCTCCTTTAACTGCAACCCAAAGCTCGTGTTATGATACAGTACAATTAGGGCAAAAGTCAGCCGGGAGCTCATCCCGCTGTGGCTAAACGGGTCGCGTCCTGCAATCCAGCATTAGATCTTGTCAAACTCCAGCAGCTTCGCCCTTCGCTTTGCGCGCTGATCCGGGCGCGAGGGTGTTCCTGGCGCTAGGCTTCACTGACTTGCCAACGGCGCGGCGGAAGCACTACCTTCTCAAAAGCAGGAGTACCCATTCAGGAGCGGTTGAACGGGATTGCGACCTGTATTCCAGCACTAGAATCTAGCACATCAATCTAGCGGGATCTCGTGTCCTCTCGGACTCCTCCGGGATGCGAGCGATTGGAGGAGAAAGCAGTTCTCATTCAGGCCCATTAGAGGCTAAGACGGGTCCGAGGGCGGAAACAAGCGGAGGTAGGTCGTCCTGTACCGTCCGCCAGAGGATATCCAGGTTGATATCGAAGTAAGCATGAACCAAACGATGGCGCATACCGACGATATCCTCCCAGGGAATGCTTGGCACTTCAGCCCGTGTGCTCTCGGAGACCTGATAGGCTGCCTCGCCGATGATCTCAATCGCCTTGACCAATCCGAGCACCAGGAGTCGATCGCTGTCCAGATCCTCACGGCGTCTTTCCTGAATAAACGAAAGGGCCTCGCGAGCCTCATCAAGCATATGCTGCAGCCGGATGCGATCATCCTTCCGCATACTGCACCTCGGCCTCGCGTAAAACGTCCTCACGGAAATACCGGCTCAAATCCTCGGGGGTGCGCAGATCGACCTTGCGTCCGCCGAATAGGGCCGAAAGCTCCCGCTCAAGGCGGGCAATGCCGAAGAGCCCCGGTGTATGACCGGGCTCGAAATCTACCAGGACATCGACGTCGCTTTCGGACCCAAAGTCATGCCGCAAGACCGAGCCGAACAAGGCCAGGCGCCGGATGTGGTGCTTTCGGCAGAACTCCGCCAGGCATCTTCGATCGACCGTTATGCAGGCCATTCAATCTCCTTCCCCGAGCCCAAGACTGACATCATCGGCTCCTTCA
>CAZDDA010000555.1:0-2137 GCA_964504085.1 uncultured Thermotogae bacterium
TCAGCTTTTCGCTACGAAACCGGGGGCACTTGGTATAAGGGCAATACCCATATTCGCAATACCGCAAAAGTTGCTACGAGCTATCAATCGGCGGCAAGGCTTTCCACCGCTGCTCCAGCTTCTCAAGTTGCGCCCGAGATCGCTTGGCAGAACGGGTATGAAGCCTGAATCGGGCACGATGTCGACGGATCCGCTGTCGCTCTTGGGCGAATTCTTCTTGGTCAACGTGTGACAATGCACCGATTGTGTCACGCAGTGAGTCAGGACGAGGGATCAGTTCCCAGGCACCTTCACGCTGAATGATACGTTTGACCAGACCTTTCTGACCCGTTGTAGAGAGGAGGCGTCGATTCAGGTCGCGGAATTCACTTTCACGGTCGTTGTTGGTGCGAGGCAAACCAGGTATATCGTAGCAATGGAATAGGCCTGGCGTGTAGTTGAGCGTAGTTTTCTGAATCTTTTTGCAGAACCTGCGGAGACGGGGCGAGTCTTGACTTTCCAGATCAATGTCTTTGAGATAGGCAGAAAGCTCTTGTCGCACCTGAGCACCAGGTCGGGCTGGCTTTCCTTCAGGGTCCAGCAGGTCAGCGATGTGCTGCAACCAGTTGGCTGCCTGGCGCAACTCGGCATAGTCCGCCTGGACCGAGTTGAGTGCGGCAAGCAGCCCTTGCTTCAGTTCAGCCAAGCTTGAGTCTATGCGATGATCAAGCAACGTGTCCAGACAAGTCTGCACTTCGGCAAGCCGTTCGTACATCTCGATGCCCGCCAGTCGAAGCGGCGGGCGACCTTTGAGTGTCAGCAAGTAACGCACGCGACGCAGCAGGTCTTGTACAATAGCTTCGTGCTCTTGAGCGATTGGGTCGTGGGCGGCTTGAGAGGCTTGCGATTCTACCTCTGTTGGCTCCTCTGGGTCCTCCACAGGCGTGGGTATCAGTCCCGTGACGGTCAAAACGCCCGGTTTTTCGACCTTTTCTCGCCGGATGATCTCCCCTACCTCATCGCGCACGGCCTTACGCAGTGTCATCTTCATCGCTTGGTCTTCTTCAGCCACTGGCTCGGCCGCATTGTTGAGATAATGGAGCTGGCAAAAACCGTGCTTGGCCTCTGGAAACACGATGGGCACCGCGGGCTCCAATCCTCGCTGTTTGTCACTCATCACCGCCACCACCCGCAACCCCAAGTCGGCAATTGGCTGCAGGAAGTTGACAAAAGTGTCTTGATCTTGCCGACTCAACCACCCGCTGCGCAGCGTCAGATCAAGTTGCAACTCCCGCACCAGCCACAACTGCGGCTCTCCGCCTTCTGGCGCCAGCCCATCCAAGCTCAAGATCAGACCTCTTTGCTCCGATACGATTTTCAACTCTTCCAGGTATTGTCGTTCGTGACAGGCCAACAAAGGCAAGTATCTCTCATGGTACAGATGCCGTACTTCCGACTCGCTGATTTGAAGACGAGACTGCAGTCCGTGGTGAATCGCCTCGAATCGCTCATAGTGCGTTTGGCGCTGCCATCCAATCTGTGCGATCACGTCGTATCCATACGTACAATGCAACGGTGCGATTTGCTGCCACTGCGCAGGTTTGCAGATGGTTTCCCGTCTCCTACAAGTTGGCTCCACACACTGGCGAGGGCGTTGTGCAATCGTCATCACTCCGCTCATTGTCTGCACCGTCTTGGCACCACTCGTATATGCTATGTTCAACGGATTCTTGCACTCTGGACAGGTGTCCAGCTCAAAGGTGTACACAATCGGCTTTTTCGAGTAACATTCTCTTGGGGTTCTCATAGTCCACTCCTTCATTGTTGGAATGGAGATAGTGTGACATGAGAACCCCCTGCGTCAAATCACATAGCAAGTTTTGCGGTATTGCGATTATACCGAAAACGAGCAAAAAGACAACAGTCGTCCCGGGACAGCGCCCAGGGCCGTAGGTCGAGACCCGGTCGACTCGGTCATTCCGATGAAGACTCCGGCGTGGCCTCCGGCGTCGTTCCGGGGGCGGGTTCGGGCGTGGGCCCGGACGTAGGCGCGGGCGTAGGACGGAGAGGCGTGTTGGTGGGCGGGGGCGGGGGCGTGTTGGTGGGTAGCGGCGGCGGTGCGGTGGTGGTGGGTGGCGGCGGCGGGGGCGTGTTGGTG
>CAZDDA010000556.1:0-2133 GCA_964504085.1 uncultured Thermotogae bacterium
CGAACATCCCGGCGCGGTAGATCTTGCGCAGGCTGGCACTGATATCCCGCTGCACGTTCTGAATCTTCCGCGTGCTGAGGAGGGTCGCAGCATCAGGGGATTCGATGCCGATGAAGATCGCGAAGAAGCCCGCTCGGCGCATCAATGCGAGCAGCTCATCGTCGTCAGCCAGATTCAGGGTGGCCTCACTAGAGAACTCGAATGGATACCGGTGCCGCGCGAGCCAATCACCCAGCGCGGAGAGAAACAGCCGAACCACCTTTCGGTTGCCGATGAGGTTGTCATCGACGAAATCGACGTGGCCGCGGTAACCGAGCTGGTGGAGACAATCCAGCTCCCGTAGCATCTGCTTGATGCCCTTGAAGCGGGGCACCCGACCGTTCAACTCGATCACGTTGCAGAACTCGCAGTTATAGGGACAACCGCGGGAAAACTGCACGCCGACATGCATGTAGTGTTTGAGCTTCAGCAGATCGAAGCGGGGCAAGGGAGATCGAGATAAATCGGGGAAGGATGAGGCCACGAACGTGCCCCTTCGTTCTCCCGCAAGCCAGGCGGCAGCGAATTGATCCATCAGATCCTCTGCTTCACCCAGCACACGAAACTCGGCATCGGCGTAGACATGGGGACTCGCCGTTACATCGGGACCGCCGACGACAACGGGCTTCGAGCGGGCCTGGGCGCGCGCCAAGATCCGTCGAGCATTCCTCTGCTGCGAGAGCATGCCGCCTATCATGACGAGATCGGCCCACTCCAAATCGTCATCGCGCAGCTCTTCGATGTTGCAATCCACTAGGCGGGCGTCCCAATCATCGGGAAGAAGTGCGGCTACGGTAATGAGACCCAAGGGTGTGGATACATAGCGGGCTCCCACAACCGCGCACGTTTCCAGGTAGTTCCAGAAGGAATGGGGGCTGAAGCGTGGATTGACCAAAAGCACCTTAGGACCATGCAGTCCGTGCACGAATCAGTCCTCTCTTGCCGGAGCGTCCACGTGAGGACGCTCGTCCCGGTGGGGAGCATGGGGGGAAGCCACGTTGTCGTGGCTTCCCCCGCCTGCACTAGCTACCGTAGCGCCCACCGCCGCCAGAGCGATCTTCGCGCGGTTTGGCCACATTGACCTTGAGCATACAACCCTGGAGCTCTCGTCCGTTGAGGGACTGGATTGCCTTCTGGGCGTCCTCGGGATGTTCCATCTCCACGAAGCCGAAACCGCGGGCGCGGCCCGTCTCGCGGTCGGTAATCACTTTTGCGGAGGTGACCGCACCGTGCGCCTCGAACAACTCCTGGAGAGCATCATCCGTCACGTCAAAGGGGAGATTGCCGACATATACCTTGTTCGTCATGTTCGAACACCTTTCCTCTCGATAACCGTTCGCCGCAACGACCCTTCGTCATCGTGTTGATCACTGACCTGAGAGCACCCTCAATGGATTTCCGGAAGAAGTGCTGGACCATCGGTTCATCTGCGGTCCCAAGAGGTGCCGGTGAGAGGCCCGACGAGGGAAGGAGAAGTTCCGGATTCAGCAGGATCTTGGCCATGCGATCCAGAGTGCGGAACGGGGTTTTGCTGGCTTTGGACTCCTTGCCAAACCTTGAACTCAGGTTCTTCGTGACTTGCCGAAGGCCACCACTTGCAGCCCAGCAAGACACGCCCGATAGTATCGACCCCCGGGCTCGGGAAGTCCAGTCATTCTTCTCGGGATCCGAATGTCTCGCCCGGCGAGGGAAGGGTTCGCCTAAAGCCTTTCCCAACAACTGGATCAGGCGGAATTGATGGTAGCTTCCGAGCAACGTGGCGTCCCGCCTAATCTTATGGCATCGCTCCAACACCAAGTGACCCCAATCCTCATGAGCACCCGATTGCCTGTACGCAGCAGGCTGCGACTTGGTTCTGCCAGTTGAACGGCGTCTAAAGCGGCCAAACCAGCAGCAGCATCGGGATGCCGAGCCCGATAACCAAGATCTCCATCGGCAGACCGAGTCGCCAATAGTCGCCGAACCGGAATCCCCCGGGGCCCAGGATCAGCGTATTGTTCTGGTGACCGATCGGCGTGAGGAACGCGCACGAGGCGCCGATCGCGACCGCCATGAGAAAGGCATCCGGATTGACCCCCAACTGCGCGGCCGTGC
>CAZDDA010000557.1:0-2121 GCA_964504085.1 uncultured Thermotogae bacterium
GATGCTGTGCAGTGCCCCGCCGTTTCACCAGATCGAAGTTGGAGACAAGAAACAATGCCCAGTATTTCGGAAAACACGAACCATTTCGGCTCCGGTGGCTCAAACCCATCCTTGTTACCGGAATTAATCAGTTCATCGACTCCCGTAATGAGCGCGGCTTCACCATGAGTTTCCGCTTCGGTTGTTTCCGCGACACTTTCCAGTGTCGCTGTGACGACGCCGAGTTGTCGGACGCATTAGACAACGGAGTTCCCTTGCGAGAGTGTCCGTAACTGAATCAATGACGATAGTCACCGTTGCAAACTTAGATCGTATTCAGGATCAACCCAAATGGGCAACTTCGGCTCAAGGAAGAGAAGCGTTAGGCTTTACAATGTGGCAGCCCGAACAGTAGCGTGGTCACAATGAAACAGATCCAAGCTATAACCAAACGACGCCCGTTCTTCGCCGAGTGTATCTGGAACATGCGTCGTGTGTTTCTTTCGTTGTTATCGCATTTTTCCAGCCGTTTCTTATGGAGGTATCTACAATGACGACATTATGCACTTTGACTATCCGCCAGAGCGCCAACTCCTCGCAGTTGAAGGCCCTGAGGGAACTTCTCGCCCTGTGGTCCGACGAGGTATTGGATGACGGTCTTTGCCTTCCACAAGTCGATAAACAGGCCGCGGATGATCTTGAAGCGGGAGAACTCCCACAGCCGGAGTACCTTCGGTTCACGGGACTATTTCACGACATGAACAAACTCTCAGACATGATTGGACTGCCCAAAACTGAGTTGGGTGAGTTTGAATACAAGCAACTCAAAGTCGATATGGGGGAGAACGCCTGTCAACGTGCTATTCCCATTCTCATTGAGCCCCTTTCAGAAGGCGGGCCTGACGACGTGTCAGAGGCCATTGATCGATTGCAAAGTAGACTAACCTATGAGATTGTCGAGAGCTTTGATGTGGTGACCCTGCCGGACGAGCCTGAAGAGTCGGACGAGCTGGACGAACCGGACGAGCTTGGTGACGAGTAGCAGATTAACCTCGTCCTGGTTTTGGTCGCCGCCGCTACGAATCCGTTGGAGGACGGGAAGGGCCATTGAAGGCGACGTTGGACGGCATCGACCTACGCTGGTCAGATTGCCACGGCGCGGCTGTCGAATTCCAGATGCCGGGAACGTTCGCTGAAGTAACCGTCTACCTCATACGGCTCCTACATCGGGCCAAACGCGGAGTCGTAGACTTTTGCCGTAAGGCTCTTTCGTCCTCAACTTCGAGTCTGTTCATCCCGGCGCTTTCACTGTCCCGACCTTTGCCGCGTGGCAAGAAGTTACCCGTGGATGTTTCAAAGGTGGTTTTTCGAGTGTTTGCCGGGGAAACGAGTGGGCAATTCGTAATCCGTAATCCGCAGAAATTTGACACCCCTCTCGCGATTCGCTAAAATGAATCCGTTCTTTGACAATTCGGCGTCGTCCTGTTTTTCCCGCTTTGGAGGATTCTGCGGGGCTGCGGAGGATTCGTACCCCTGAATATGGGAGCGTCTATGGTTTTGATCTCTGAGACTTCCTGCAACGAGCAGGATTCGCGTGTGAGAAGCGGTCAGAGTGACCGTAAGATGAACGAGAGTCAATTGCTGGCCAAGTTGGTCAAGCGGTGGACATCTCATGAGCGACGCGGGCTAACGGTCCACATGGAAATCGGAAAGTTGCTGAATATGCATCTTGGCCAACCGACCAAGCCACAAACGCGCGGTCAGAAGGTTATCAAGAGGGCAGCGCAGCGACTGAGGACTTCCAAATCCGAGCTTCTATCTATGTGTTGGCTGGGGCACTTGTTTCGAGACCTAAAGGAACTGAAGCAATCCCATCCAAACTGTTCGGACTGGACCAAGTTCAAGGCTATCTTGCCGAGTCTCAAACGAGCCAAGAATGGCCAGGCGAGGAACGACAAGGCCAAGAACGAGGCCTGTTTTCGATGGATGGCTGCACAGCTTGGGATTTGCAAGTCCGCGAAGAAAGTTCGAGAGCGGATTCGCCAGCTTCACACCAGTGAAACCGGTGATCTCGGTGAAAAACTGCGCAGCGAACTGTGTGCGTTGGCTGAGGAGGTTAAAACCTGCCTCAGTAAGAAAATG
>CAZDDA010000558.1:0-2120 GCA_964504085.1 uncultured Thermotogae bacterium
GCGGAAAGTACCTTTGTCACAAGAGGAGGGGTCCAGGCACGGGAACAACCGCCCGAGCAGGCTGAGCAAGTACCACTTCAGCTGACCCAACAGGACAGGGCCCTGGACGCCATCGAACGGCAAATCGCTGCAGGCCGCTTGCGTACCGCGCTCGAGAGACTCGATGTGATGAGGGAAGAAGACATCACCAACGATCGGGTGAACGCCCTGATCGAGTTGGCGGTGAGAACCGAGATAAACGATCTCGTCGATAGAACGGACTACGACGGAGCCATCGCCAGTCTCACCGACCACATTGCGTCCCGACCCTATCTCGAACACATGGGATCCGACCTCGAGGCTGTGTATCTGGCCAAGCTGGATGCGGCTATTGAGGAGGATGAATATGGTGTTCCAGGGGCGATATTCTCACAGCTAACGCGCACCTACTCCCATGATGCCGAGATGTTGTATCAGGCAAGTCGCAGGATGGCCGAAAGCGGCTGGGCCTCATACGCGCTCGCAGGATTCGAGGCAGTCCTCGAGATCGACGAGGCATTCACGGAGCAGGAGACCATCCTAAACTACGCAAGCTCAGCGTTAGAAGACGGCTGGATATCCAACATCCAGCACTCTGCACAAACAATCATCGGTGAGCACTTTCTGGCCGAATACCGGCCCCGACTGATCGACAACCTGAGCAGTGTCGATAGCCACGTGAGACTCAACTCGTTTCTCATTCTCAGGCGCTTCGCCGGAGATGAGCTAGCTGAGATGGATGCGTTCGAATTTCACCGACTCAACCTGGTGCACATAAATGACTATCGCAACCGCGGCCAACCGTTCGACTGGGCTGTGGATTACTTCGTAGATCTGACAGATCGAGACCGGATCCAGCAGGCGATATCCGCGCTTGAGATCGTTCTAGCGAGCGATTCCGTGGCAAGCGCTACAGCAATCCTGAGAGTGTGTCAGGAGACGATTGACAGCTTGAGGCGAAAAACCCCACCACCTAGATCTTGAGTTTCTACTCTTGGCATGATGCCAGGAGGATTGTGGCGCTTGTAGGAGGTCGGGGACTAACTCTGGTGTCCCTCGGCACCAAATGCGCCATCGAGAATCGACTTCTCCAGCCGAGCGAGTGCGGCCTTGTCGACAGTCAGACTCCGAGCTCTCTCCCTTGCCTCAGCACCAATGATGCGGATTTGCTCGGCGTAGCGCCTGCACCCCCTGCATATCAACAGGTGGAAACGGATCCTGAGTCGTTTCAGAGCTCCCAGGTTCTCCAGTTCGTCACTGGCTACAATCCGGGATACTTCTTTGCAGTTAAGCACCGACTGGTCCCTCAATACCTCTTGCTTCAAGACACTCACGAAGGCGATTCCGAACTCTATGGAGGAGTACTCCAAGGTTAGTGCGTGTGACTTCGAGAATGTTACAGATCTGCTCCGAATCCATTTCTTCAATCTCTCGAAGCACGAAGGCCATCTTCTGCTTGGTAGGGACTTCCTCCAAACAATCGTCGATTCCTTTCCGCACCTCCTGCTCAAACACGCCGGCATCTACAGGCCTTGGCGGTTTGGTCCAGAATCCGCCGCTGCTGAACCTCTGTTCGAACACCTCGTCGATATCGTCGGTCTCTCGATCGCGTTTCAGCTTGCGCCGAGCCTCGGCAATCTTCTTGTAAAGGATTCCAAATATCCAGGTACGGACGTGGGATCTGCCCTCGAATCGATGTGCAGATTCGATGAACGTGGCGAAGGTCGATTGGGTGACATCTTCGGCAGCTGGTCTGTCGAGACCGGCGCCCAACGCAGCACGCAATATCTGCGGCAGGTACTTGTGTACCACTTCCTCAATCGCGTCACGGTGACGCCCACGAATTCGGGCCGCCAACTCAGCCTGGTTGGCTCCGGCATCCTCTCCGTCAGGGCTATTTCGGCGGTCAGTCACTGCTTGTGATGGCCTTTGGATGTATGAACTCTGCTCCAGCACCCACGCACATACCAGTACGAGGAGTGGCCGTGCTAATCGGTCCGTCTCACAAGATACGACAACGTATAGAGAGAGGGAATGAAGCCGCATGTTGTCCTTTAGCGTACCCGCTCGCCCTGCTCCACCCCCGCCGTCATGACCGGCCA
>CAZDDA010000559.1:0-2118 GCA_964504085.1 uncultured Thermotogae bacterium
GCAGTGGCCGGAAAGGGTGGAACGGGGAAGACGACCGTCACCGGCCTTGTGATTCACTACCTGCTTGGAGACGGCCAGGGACCGATCCTGGCCGTCGATGCCGACCCCAATGTGAACCTCGGTGACCTGCTGGGCCTGGAGGTCGAAATGACCGTGGGCGGCCTGGAAGCCGAGACGCTTAAAGGGATTCGCAGCCTTCCCGCCGGGATGCCGCTTGATCGCTACATGGAGTACGAGCTGCATCAAGCGCTGGTGGAGGGGGTGGGTGTCGATCTTCTGGCGATGGGCCGCGGGGAGGGTCCGGGTTGCTACTGCGCGGTCAATAACATTCTGAAGCGGTATCTGGAATCGATCAGGGGGAATTACCGCTATGTGATTCTGGACAACGAAGCGGGCATGGAGCACCTGTCAAGACACGTCACACAGGGGGTTGACCTGCTGTTGATCGTGAGCGACGCAAACCCGGTGGCCATTCGTGCTGCAGCGCGGATCGACGCCCTGGCCAGCGAGTTGAACTTGAAGATCAAAGCGCGCTATTTGGTTCTGAACAATCTACGAGGTGAGGTCCCCGAACGAGTGGAGGAGGAGATCCACCGCTCGGGGCTGGAGGTATTGGGAGAAATCCCCCATGACGAGGCCATTGCGTCGCTCAACCTGGAAGGACGTCCGCTCAGCGAGCTCGTTCCAGAAGCAGCGGCGTTGTTGGCAATGGAGTCGATGCTCGGAAAAGCTCTGCGGAAGGAGGAGAGAGTTTGACTGTCCAAATCCCCGAAGTGAAGAAAGCTTGGACCAATCCAATCAACGCTATGACGATCGGAGCCGCCGGAGAGGAGGGTGGTACTCGGACCTCAACGATTACAATAGGTGGCGAAACCACGATTCCGTTCTACCACTTTGAAGGAGAGATGCCGAACTCGCCGGTCGTTGCGATGGAAGTGTGGGACATCGTTCCAACGGAGTGGCCCGACCCAGTTAGGGAGCCGTTCGCCGATGTGATGGCCGATCCCGGCGCGTGGGCGAAGAGGTGTGTAGATGAGTACGGTGCAGACCTCATCTGTCTGCGTCTGAAGGGGTGCGATCCAAACGGGGAAAACAAGTCTGCCGAGGATGCGACCGCTGCGACAAAACGCGTGTTGGAGTCGGTCGGTGTTCCTCTCATCATCTGGGGCTGCGGCAACACAGACAAGGACAACGAAATCTTTCCGCCGGTAGCGGAGGCGGCTTCTGGAGAGAACTGCCTGTTGGGGACGATTACCGAAGACAACTACAAGACCCTGACCGCCCTCGGCACTGCGTACAACCACAAGCTGATTGCCGAATCACCGGTGGACATCAACATGGCCAAGCAGGTCAACATCCTTGCCCTGGATGTGGGCTTCCCCGCGGAGAGCATCCTGATCTATCCCAGCACCGGCGCACTTGGCTACGGAATTGAGTACGTCTACTCGATCATGGAGCGGCTTCGAATCGCCGGACTGAAAGGGGACAAGGTTGTTGCCATGCCGATTCTCTGCGATATCGGGATCGAGGTATGGGGTGTGAAGGAGGCCAAGGCCCCGCAGAGTGAGGTTCCCGAATGGGGTGACGCAACACTGCGTGGACCGTTGTGGGAAGCCGCGACGGCGTATGTCTATCTCCTGGCCGGTGCCGACGTGCTGATCATGCGCCATCCCGAGGCCGTACGAATGACCAAGGAGACAATCGGCCATCTGATGGGAGGTGGATCGTGATCCTGATTGGAGAACGGGTCAACGCCGGGTTCAAGGACATCGCTCGCGCAATTCAGCAGAAGGACTCCGAGCCGGTGAAAAGCTGGGCCAAGAAACAGGCCGAGCAGGGGGCCGACTACATCGATGTCAACATCGGCGCCGCCTCCAAGAAGCCCGAGGACATGGCGTGGTTGGTGAAGACGGTCCAAGAGACCGTGTCCACCAAGATCTCGGTGGACTCTACCAACGTTGAGATCATGGCGGCCGGGCTCGAAGCGCTCGATGGTCGTGGAGCGTTGATCAACTCCACCACAGCCGACCCCGGAAAGCTCGAAACACTGGTGCCGTTGGCGGTCAAGCACAACGCGAGCCTGCTCGGTGTGGCGATGGACGAGCGCGGCAGTCCACC
>CAZDDA010000560.1:0-2115 GCA_964504085.1 uncultured Thermotogae bacterium
CCCCACCGGGAGAGAGCCTCCAACCTAACCGGAGTGTGTCTCCACAGCGATCAACTGGCTAAGCCCGATGCGCCCCATTCTCAACGGAGAATGGTATCCTAACCGCAAGGAAAGGGGAAGGCACAGCGGGTAGAGGATGTCGGAAAAAGCAAAGGCCGTCCTGTAATCGGACGGATAGGGCCACCGAGAAGGTGGAGATACCCAACCCGAAAGGGTGCAGACTTCCGACTGGTGTCTCGTCACGAGAGAATTTGACAAACCGGCTAAGGAGACAAAGCAGATGTCAGCAGGGGTAATAACGACTGCTGGTGCAGTTTTCAACAAAACGATGAACTGGCACGATATCAAATGGCACGAGGTTCATCGCACCGTTCGCCGGCTGCAAGTGCGTATCGTGAAGGCGACCCAGGAAGGCAGACGGAACAAGGTGAAAGCCCTGCAACGCCTGCTGACCCGCTCGTTTAGCGGCAGAGCCCTGGCCGTGAAACGAGTGACAGAAAACCGGGGCAAGAATACGCCAGGAGTGGACGGAGAAATCTGGAACACTCCGGCAAAGAAGATGAAGGCGGTACACGAGTTGCGACAGAGAGGCTATCGGCCTCAACCCTTGCGACGAGTGTACATCCCTAAGAACAGCGGCAAGATGCGTCCACTAGGTATCCCAACGATGAAGGACAGAGCTATGCAGGCTCTCTACCTGCTGGCTCTCGACCCCATTGCCGAGACCCTGGCTGACCCAAACTCTTATGGGTTTAGAAAGGAACGCTGTCAGGCAGATGCGATTGCTCAATGTTTCAACATTCTGAGTCGCAAAGACAGGGCCAGATGGATACTAGAGGGCGACATCAAGTCCTGTTTCGACAGGATTAACCATGAGTGGTTGATGGCAAACATCCCGATGGAGAAAAACATTCTCCGTCGGTGGCTAAAGGCCGGGTATATGGAGCAACAAATCCTCCATCCCACGGAAGAAGGGACGCCACAAGGCGGCATCATCTCCCCAGTACTGGCGAATATGGCACTGGATGGATTGGAGAAGTATCTTCGAGAGCATCTTCCCCAATACCACGAAGGCCAAAGGGTCAAAGTAAACCTGGTGCGATTTGCCGATGATTTCATCATCACCGGATACGCACGAGTGTTCCTGGAATCCGTCGTCAAACCGCTGGTGGAGCGGTTCTTTAGGGAGCGCGGTCTGGAACTCTCGCCGGAGAAAACCGTCATCACGCACATCGAGGATGGGTTTGATTTTCTCGGACAGAACATACGTAAGTATGACGGCAAACTGCTCATCAAACCGTCCCTCAAGAGCATTAAGACACTCTTGAGGAAAATCCGAAACATCGTGAAGGCCAACCTGCAAGCCAAGGTCGAGAATTTGATACGGTTGCTCAACCCCATTATACGGGGGTGGGTTCAGTATCACCGGCACGTGGTCAGCAAAGCAGTCTTCAGCGCCATAGACCACTTCATCTTCAAAATCCTGTGGCGATGGGCAAGAAGAAGACATCGAAATAAAAGTGCCCATTGGGTGAAAGACAAGTACTTTCGTTCCCATAAAGGGCGTAACTGGATATTCTTCGGAGAAGGGGACAAGAACAGCAAAAGGGAAGCCTGGTTATACACTGCCGCACGAACGTCTATTCGAAGACACGTCAAAATCAGAGGCGAGGCTAACCCCTATGACTCTGATTGGGAAATGTACTTTGAAGAACGTTTAGGCGTCAAAATGAAGGACAAACTATCAGGCAGACGCAAGCTGCTCTATCTGTGGAAGGAACAAAACGGAATATGCCTGGTTTGCGGCCACAAGATCACCGAACTGACGGGGTGGCACAACCACCACATCGTCTGGCGATCCAAAGGGGGCAGTGACAAGGCAGAAAATCGCGTACTTTTACACCCCAACTGTCACAGGCAAGTTCATAGTCGTGGTATTTCTGTTGGGAAACCGCGTCTCGTTTTGTAAGGCGTTTGAGATGCTTGAGCCGTGTGAAGGGAGACTTTCACGCACGGTTCTTAGGGGGGGGAGCGGCGGTAACGCCGCTTCCCTACCCGACCGAGAGTCTCATGGCTGCCGGTCTTGGTTATGTGGCAGGTCTTTGATTGGTGGGC